>CAYUMA010000070.1:0-2757 GCA_964445675.1 uncultured Pseudomonadales bacterium
CCGCGCGGTTCGCTAACCTGCCCGCCCTTCTGCCTGAGTGGCGAAACTGGTAGACGCGCCAGACTCAAAATCTGGTTGGGGAAACTCAGTGTCGGTTCGATTCCGACCTCAGGCACCAAATGAAATGCTGGCTTTGTGACGATTCGGGATATGCGCCCAACGGCTCGACTATGTTCGGTCGGCAATCGGGTCAGCATTGATTAAATTGCTGATTCGCTCTGTTCGACTCGTTTTGCGGCAGGCGTTGGAGCCAGTGAGTCGAAGTGGCAACGGGTCAGGCGGCGTCCATGTCATTTCCAGCGTGGCTGCGTCGCGTCTGATTCGCACGGCACAACTGCGTCATTGCGGCGCGGTGTCTTTCGTCAACCCCGCGACGAAGTTGCGCTTCGACTTGTACTGGGACTTCAGCTGCGCGACGTAGTCGGCACGCATCGACGGACTCAGACGTGCGAGCGCAATGGACACCGCCCGAAGTGCAGCGGTGTACGGCGTTTGCGCGCGCTGCATCTCGGCGTGTACGACCCGATCCATCAACGCAAACGCGGCCGCGTCTTCGCTGCGCGGTAGCCGTTGCACCAACGCTTCGAGCAGCGACGGCGCGCACCGGTTCGGCGGCTGCACCCGCTCGAGCGCGCGCGCCAGCTCGCCGTCGTGCAGCAGCAACGCGACCGTGGCACTCACGAGCGGGCCCCCGGCAACGGCGCCTGAATAGCGACGCGTCACACGGTGCGCCGCTTCCGTCTCTGCCTGATCGGCTGCCGCCGCGCCGGCGTATGCACGCGCGCGAATGGCGTCGACGTCCTTGCGGGCCGCCGCGGTCGCATCGAGCAGTGCCTGGTAATTCCTCACCGACGGCTCGGCCGCGAATCGCCGCTGACGGATCTGCCATGCCTCGTCGTCCCAACCGTCGCGTTCATAGGCTTCGAGCAGCAGGTCTTCGATAACGCCGTGGTTGTCGAACTGTTTGCAGGCCGCCTGCGCAAGCTGAATCGCCTCTCGGTGGCGCCCGTGTCGGTCGAATGCGCGAACCATGTCCGCGTGCTCGAACAGGCCTCTCGCCGTACGTCTCAGAAAATCCAACTCCGCCGCCACGTCCCCGCGCCGCCGGATGTCGGCGAGCACGAGATCGCGCGCGCGCGTTCGCGCGTGATTGCGTTCGGAACCTGCCATCTGCGCGCTGCCCACTTCGTCCCAACGCTGCGCGACGCACTCGCTGAACGCGTCGGCGACGGGTTTGCCGGCGACCTCGAGAACGCGTTCGATATCCCACAGACCATACGGATCGTCATCGAGCAGTGCCACGAAGCGCTTCGCCCACTTCGCGGGTGGCGGCGCCGCCTGCACCGCGTCGACGATGATGTCGATCAGTGACCGCATGAGCGCACCGACTTCGCCGCCGGAGTCGTCGATGTACTGCGCCGCCGCATAAGTGCGTCGCAGCGCGTGCTCCGCGATCCGCAGCCCCGACTCCGGCGAACGCTCCAGACACGTGCGCAGCAACGGTTCGACCTGCCGGGCGCGCTCGGCCCACGCCCGCACCTCGCGGCCCTGCACGATTCTATTTCGCGAGAACGCCAACAGTTCGTTCACCGCTTCGGAAAGCGCCTTTGGATCGTCGTTGGCACGCGCCTTCGCGGCCCAGGCCTTGAGCTCGCCCATCCGATGGGAATCCGACTCCGCCCACTTCCACAGCCGATCCGCGAGCTCCTCGGGCGGCTGAGCGTGCACGAACGCCCTCAGCTGCTCGCGATTCGCCGCGCGCGTCTGCGCGGCCTTCGTCGAACGCTCGCTCTTCGCCGGCTTCTGGCTGGGCGGCGGCGCGGCGCCGCCGAGGTGCTGTCGCCACACCAGCGCGGCTGCGACCATGTGCTTGCAGAAGTTGCCTGCGTCGCCATGCGGGCAGTTGCACGCAACGTGCAGCCCCGGATCTTCGAAGTAGAGTTGCGTTACATACGCCTGTGTGCCGCTGACTTCGAAGTGCGCGCCGTTGCCATCGGCCGCGATCAGCCTGACGCGATCTTCCGCGGCGTACGCGACGCCGCGCGCGAAGATTGTCGCGCCCGCCATGTCGTGCAACGACGCATCAGCCAACGCGTCGAGCATCGAGGATAAGGACTGCGAAGACCGCCTGGAACGATTCATCGATCCAATTCTACGCAGCTTCGACGCCGATTCGGAACCACGTAATGGTCGAGTCGGCTACGGCCGACTCGAAGTAGCGATCGAGGCTTTTATACTGCGGGTCCGACCTTGAGTCCGCCACCAGATCATCCAGATAACTTACGACGGATCGTCCCAACCCTGGATGAGCCATGCGTGCAATGCGTCGGGCGTACGCAGTTCGAACGCCGTCGATTCGGGTGCGACGCGGCGAACCTCGCCGTGCATGTAACGATCGAAGCCGACCAACCAACCCGCAGGTTTCGATGTAGTCCCGCCGCTGCACCGTATCGCGCACCGGCGGCGCGAAGGCGCGGACGAGGATCCGCTCGAAGCCCTGTCGTGGCAGGACGTGCGCGACGAGATCTACGGCAAACCGTCGCCCCGATGATCGCGATCGATACGAATCTGCTCGTTTACGCGCACCGTCGCGCGTTCGCGGTCCGATCGTTCACGACGCTCGTGTCGCGGCGCTGTGCGTCGCGCACGGCGTCGTGGGCCTGCTGACCAAGGACTGCGACTTTCAGCTGTTCACCCAGCTTCGGACGCGCAATCCCTTGACGGACTGACTCGTCGCTCGGCGTTGTCGGCTCGATC
>CAYUMA010000071.1:0-2158 GCA_964445675.1 uncultured Pseudomonadales bacterium
GCGTTCGCCGACTGGCGCTTCGATTGGCTCGATGTGCCGCGGCTGTTCGCGGCGACAAACGAGGTCTTCGAATTTCCGATGGTTGATCGCACGCCGGTGCCGCGGTGGAGCTTTGGCCGCGTCACGCTGCTCGGTGACGCAGCGCACGCGATGCGGCCGAACGGTTCCAACGGCGCGTCGCAGGCGATTCTCGATGGCGTCGCGCTCGCCGATGCGCTGCAGGCGAATCCGTCGATCGAGCAGGCGCTGCGTGACTACGAGACGCAGCGCCTCGAACCGACCGCGAAGCTGACGCTCGACAATCGCGAGACCGGCCCGGAGCGGGTGTTGCAGATGGTCGAAGAGCGCTGTCCGAACGGTTTCGACAACATCCACGACCACTTCAGTCACGCGCAGTTGCAGGAAGTGGCCGACCGCTACAAAAAGCTCGCCGGCTTCAACCGCGACGCATTGACGCAAGCGGCGCAACCCAACCGCGGCGGCCGCGCATGAGCATCTGGTTCGTGCCACCCGATATCGAGCACCTCAATCGCATCCATGCGGCCACCGCCGTGTCCGTTTTGGGCATCACAATCACCGCCGTAGGTGAGGACTCACTTAGCGGCACGATGCCGGTAGACGGGCGCACTCTGCAACCGTATGGGTTGCTGCACGGCGGCGCGTCCGTGTTGCTGGCCGAGACGCTCGGCACCGCCGCATCGATCTGCTGTGTCGATCCGAAACAGGCTTATTGCGTCGGCCTCGAGATCAACGCGAACCACCTGCGCGGCGTTCGCGAGGGGATCGTCACCGGCGTCGCGCGACCGATCCATCTGGGCCGCACGTCGCACGTCTGGGGCATCGAGATCCACGACAACGAAGATCGATTGGTGTGCATTGCCAGACTGACCGCGGCCGTGATGCCGATCGCCAAGTCGTAGGACCGCACGGAATCAGCGCGCCCGCGAGAACCCCATCAATCGGCAATCGACCCGGGTCGAAAAATTCGACAGCGCTTCAACCTGTGCGCGGCGATCGCGCGGAGCGCGCCAGTAGTACGGGGTCATCTGCAACAACGACGTGACCGCGGCGTTGTCGGGCAGATCGATGCGGAATTCGATGCGTTGCGCGTCGCGCAACTCGAACGCACCGGCCATCGCTGCGATCCATTTGTCGGGTTGGTGAGGCCGCACGCTCGGATACAGCGCCGCGCGCAGTTCCTGTAGATGGTTCGTGTCCGGTGCCAGCACGACGAGAGTGCCGCCGGGCTTCACCACGCGCGCAGCCTCGGCGACCGCGAGCGGACTGAAGATTGCGGTGGCGACGTCGACGCTTGCGTCGAGCAATGGCATATCCGCGCTGCTGGCGACGAGCCAGTTGATCGTGGGGTCGCGTTTGGCGGCGCGTTTGATCGCGCTTTTGCTGATGTCGATCGCGGTGGTCACCTGCGCGGTTCGGCTCATCGCCACGGTGTACCAGCCTTCGCCGCAGCCGCAGTCGAGCAGGTGCTCCTCCCGCCGGCGCGCGAGCTCATCCACCAACGCCGTGCGCAGCGGTTCGTAGTGGCCGGCTTCGAGAAAGTCGGCGCGTGCGTCGACCATCGCCGCATCGTCACCGGGATCGAGGCTGTTTTTCCGTTGCACGGGCAGCAGATTGAGGTAGCCGTCGCGCGCACGATCGAATGCGTGGCCTTGCGGGCACGACGCCGTGCGTGCGTCGGCGAGCATCCGGGAGTGACACAGCGGGCAGCGCAGTAATAAAGACACGTGGGTAAGGGACTCAGGTAAGCGATCTGCACCACTTAAGGCGCCGCCGTTGCGTTCGGCGCGATCCGTGACGCAAGATCTTAAGGCGAAGATTGAACACAAAGCCACGAGCAACTGCACATGACCGATCTGATCCGCTACACCACTGAAGGTGCCGTCGGCATCGTCACGATCAACCGTCCCGACAAACGCAACGCGATGACGTACGCGATGCTCGGCGAGTTCCTCGAGCGAGTCGGACAGGCCGCCGCTGACGATTCCACTCGGGTGCTGATCATCACCGGTGTGCCCGGCGCGTTCTGCGCCGGCACCGATCTCGCGGATCTCGCGACGATCCCGGGCGCGCAACGCGGCCTGCGCGGCGGCGCGGAAGAGCGCGGTCGTTGGTGGCCGATCGTCGAGTGTCCGAAGCC
>CAYUMA010000072.1:0-6878 GCA_964445675.1 uncultured Pseudomonadales bacterium
CAACGCTCACCAATCCCGTACGCGAACTGCGACTGCGCTGTGTCGTGCGCCCCGACCGTGCGCAAGCCGTACTCCTGGATCGGCTCGGCCTGCGGCTGCCGGAACGCCTCAAGATCCCGCTCGAACAACGAATGTAGTGCCCACTCCAGGACCTAAGTCCTTGTTTGCACTCGTCTCGACCATCGAAACTGCGGAAGTTGGGCTAGTCCGCCCCGAAGCGCCAATCGACTCCGCGCTCGAGTTGTGGTTGCGCGTGTTGATCGGTACGACGGACCGTCGGCGCCATGGATGGCGCCGGCGAGCCTCCAGGGATGGATTCACGGCGTGTCCGGCGTACCCATCATCCGTACAACCACGACCGCGCCACCTACTCTCCTTCGCCGAACCGGTCAGCGATCAGCGCCGTGATCGCCTGCAATGCGTCGAGTTCATCTTCGCCATCGACGCGCAGCATCAGTTCGGTCCCTTGCGACGCCGCGAGCAGCATGACGCTCATGATGCTCTTGCCGTCGACGGTTTTCGCCGGGCTCACGACTTCGACTTTGCTCGCATAACGTTTCGCGACATTGACGAACTTGCTCGCGGCTCGTGCGTGCAAGCCGAGTTTGTTGATGATCGTGACACTACATTCCTGCATGGATCGAACTCGTCACGCGCGTTGTTCGAGTTCGCGATGCCGCACCAGGACGTTCGCGATGGTGGTCCGAAAATGTTCGGCCAGTTTTTCGGCCATGTAGACGGATCGGTGCTGCCCGCCGGTACAACCGATTGCCACGGTCATATAGATGCGATTGTTCTGCTCGAACTTCGGCAGCCAGGTCTCGAGGTAATGACGAATGTCGGCGTACATCGCCAGCACGTCGGGGTCGCCTTCGAGATAGGCGACAATGGCTTCGTCGCGGCCCGTCAAGCGCCGCAGTTCCGGCACGTAGTGCGGATTCGGCAAACAGCGGATATCGAACACCAGATCACCATCGACCGGAATGCCGAACTTGTACCCGAACGAGCGGAATAGCAGCGACAACCCCGATTTGGTTTTCGACGCGACGCGTGCGCTGATCAGATCCGCCAAAGCCTGAGTCGTCAGTTGCGTCGTGTCGATCACGAGATCAGCCAGGTCTGCCATGCTCGCGAGCAATTCGTGCTCCGCCTCGATGGCCTGGCGCAGATCGATCGTTTCGCTCGTCAACGGGTGACGTCGGCGCGTCTCGCTGAAGCGTTTGACGAGCGTTGGCCCCAGCGCGTCGAGGTAGATGACCTCGCAGTCGAGGTCCATCCGGTCAAGCGACAGCAGGATCTCCGGAAAGCGCCGCAGGTCGATCGCCGAATTGCGGGCGTCGATGCTGACGGCCATGCGCTGGCTGTGTTGCGGCGGATCACGCAACGCCGTGTGCACCATTGCGGGCAAGAGCCCCACGGGAAAATTGTCGATGCAGTTGAAACCCGCGTCTTCGAGCACGTGCAACGCCGTGCTTTTACCCGAACCGGATCGCCCGCTGATGATGACGAGTTTCATGCCAGGGGGTCTCGAATCGAATGTACGACTAGCGGCCCGCCACTAGATGCGGTCTCGCTGACTGTGGTTGCGGGTCTTTTCCTTGTGTTTGACGATCTGGCGATCGAGTTTGTCGACCAGCGCGTCGATCGCGGCGTAGAGATCCTCCGAGGTTGCGTCCGCGTAGAGTTCCGCGCCGCTGGTATGGATCGTGGCTTCCGCTTTCTGGATGAGCTTCTCGACCGAGAGCACGACGTGCACGTTGGTCATGTGTTCGTAATGGCGTTCGAGCCGGACGAACTTGTTCGTTACATAGGCACGCAGAGAATCCGTGACGTCGATGTGATGCCCGGTAATGCTCAACTGCAAAGGCGTTCTCCTTGGCTTACGTCCAGAGGCTCGGGACGTGGTTCGCAATCAAACGAGACGCTTGCGTTCGTTCGAAGGTCGTATCGAAAGTAGCTCGCGATATTTGGCAACCGTACGCCGCGCTACATTGATCTTCTGAGACCTGAGTATCGCCGTGATCTTGCTATCGCTCAACGGCTTTCTCGGATTCTCCTCCGCGGTGAGTTTTTTGATCAACGCGCGTATTGCGGTGCTCGAAACCTCGCCCCCGGTGCTTGTGCCGACGTGGCTCGAAAAGAAGTACTTCAACTCGAATATGCCGCGCGGCGTATGCATGTATTTGCGCGTCGTGACGCGCGAAATCGTCGACTCGTGCATCTCGACCGCCTCGGCGATGTCGTGCAGCACGAGCGGCTTCATCGCCTCTTCGCCGTATTCGAGAAAGCCGCGCTGGTGCTCGACGATCTTGGTCGCTACCTTCAGCAGAGTCTCGTTGCGACTGATCAAACTCTTCAGAAACCAACGCGCTTCCTGCAGGTTGTCGCGCAGGTACGTGTTCGCCTCACCCGTATCGGCGCGGCGCACGAGGTTCGCGTACTGAGCGTTGATGCGTACGCGCGGCGCCGTCTCCGGGTTCAGCTCGACGACCCACTTGTCGCGTTCACGCCGAACCAGCACGTCGGGAACCACGTATTCCGTTTCGGTGTTCGCGATCGCGGACCCAGGGCGTGGATTCAGCGTGCGAATCAGTGCGATCGCCGCGCGCAGCTCTTCGTCGTCGAGCCGCGTCTTGCGCATCAGTGCCCCAATGTCGTGTGCCGCGAGCAGGTCCAGGTGATCTGTCACCACGGCCAGGGCTTCGTCGCGCCACGGCGTGTCATCGGGCATTTGATTGAGCTGGATCAGCATACATTCGCGCAAATCGCGCGCCGCGACGCCGGGCGGATCGAATTGCTGGATGCGCTTGAGCACCGCGCCGACTTCATCGGCTTCGATCTCGTCCCCTTCGAGGACCTGGCCCCCTTCGAGGACCTTGTCCGTGACGGCGAATCCCGACAGAATTTCCTCGAGCGAAGCGATCAGCATCCCGTCGTTATCGACGCCGTCGATGATCGCGCGCGCGATCGAGAGGTCGCGCTGCGACATCGGCGTCAGATTCAGTTGCCACAGCAGGTGGTCCTGCAACGACACTTGCGTGCCGTTGCGTTCGGTGCCGTCGAAGTCGTCGTCGGCGCCGGCCTGCGTCGGCGCGGCGGCCTGGAACACATCGTCCCACGCGCTGTCGACCGGCAACTCTTCCGGCATCTGCAGCGCGGATTCGTCATCGGAGCCCGGCAATTCACGTATGTCGTCGGCGTCGAGCGCGGCCGGTTCGTCATCGACAGCGGTTTCCAACGCGCTGTCGTCGTCGTTCTCCTCGACGAGTTCCAACATCGGATTGGTTTCGACTGCCTGCTGGATCTCGAGGCGCAGATCCAGCGTCGACAGTTGCAGCAGGCGAATGGCCTGCTGCAACTGCGGCGTCATCGTCAGCTGCTGCCCGAGCTTGAGAGAAAGCGACTGTTTCATACCAGACCGTGGGGCGCGGGATTCACAACCGGAACTGCGCACCCAGATAAACATTACGAACCGTTTCGTTCGCTAGTATGGCTTGCGTATCGCCGTCCGCAATGATGCGCCCCTCATTTACGATGTAGGCACGATCGCAGATGTCGAGGGTTTCGCGGACGTTGTGATCCGTGATCAGCACACCGATCTGACGGCGCGCGAGATCGCGGATCATCGCCTTGATCTCGCCGACCGAAATCGGATCGACGCCGGCGAATGGCTCGTCGAGCAGAATGAACTTCGGTTCGCTCGCGAGCGCGCGTGCAATCTCGACGCGGCGGCGCTCGCCGCCCGACAGGCGTTCGCCCATCTGGTCACGGACGCCCTGCAGATGGAATTCATCGAGCAATTGTTCGCGCCGGGCACGGCGTTGTTCTTTCGACAGTCCGCGCTTCAGTTCCAGGATTGCGACGATGTTGTCGGCGACGCTGAGCTTACGGAAGACGCTGGCTTCCTGCGGCAGATAACCGACGCCGAGGCGCGCGCGTTCGTGCATCGGCTTGCTCGTGATCGGTTGGCCGTCGAGTTCGATGGTTCCACCGTCGGCCTTGATCAACCCGGCGATCATATAGAAGCTCGTCGTTTTGCCGGCGCCGTTGGGCCCGAGCAGGCCGATGATCTCGCCGCGCGCCACGGCGATGCTGATGTCCGCGACGGCGGTTCGCTGCCCGTAGCGTTTTTGGAGATGTTGGGCAACGAGTTGGGACACGAGTGGGGCGATCGACTAGTGGCGTGTAACAGTCGAATGCGTGGTGGCTGCGTGATGCATCGGACCGCAGCGCAAGGCGCGCCGACGAGCAGTGGCAGGCCCCACGCGAGGAGGCGCAACGCCGCGATGCGGTTCGAGGCGCGCGCAGCCACCACGTATTTGGCTGTTACACGCCACTATGGCTGCGGTTTCTTCAGCGTTGCCGGCTGCAGGATCACCTGCACCTTGCCTTGCCCGTTCGATTGAGCATCGACCTTGCCTTCGCGCAGGTTGTACTTGATCAGTTCGCCGGTGAACTCGTTCTTGTCCTGCGTCAGGTAGGCGTCGCCGGTCAGCTCGACGCGCTCTTCCTGCGTGTAGTACACGATCGTCTTGGCGTCGGCGTTGACCATCGATTGATCGGGCTTGAATTGTTGCTGGTAGTGCGCGCGATCTCCAACCGCGGTGATCCGCACGACGAGCTGATCCTCGAGCTCGATCGTCATCGTGTCGGCCGTCACGGTGAGCGTGCCTTGCTCCATCCGCACCGAGCCGCGATATATCGCCACGTTCTTCGTTTGATCGAGTGCGGCCGAATCGGAATGGATGTGGATCGGCTGCTCCGAGTCCTGCGGGAGCGCGAGCGTCCGCGTTGCGAGCAACAGCAGCCCGACGCCGATCGAGCGCGCAACACTAGCTCGGGGCGATCGCACGCTTGAATTGCGCAGGAGAAACAATGGTATGAACCCTCTGACCGGCGTTCGACGAAACCTTGAACAGACCGGATTCCAGATCGCCTGACATTCCGACCGCGGAAATGCGTCCGCTGGCCGAGTCGATGATAACAGGTCGGTCGGTCTCGGCGAATTGACGGTCGGGGTAGATGCTCAGCGTCGAGGCAGCGATCTCGATCCTGTTCGGCTCTTGTTGCTCGAGATGCACATCGTCACGCAGCAGAATGACTTCGCTGCCATTACCGCTCGCGGCGTCGGTTTCCTTCACGAAGCCTTTACCGGCGCGTGCAAGCCAAGGCGACTGAGGGGCGCGATTGAGCGTCAACGCAGGCTCCGATAGTTGCGTCAATCCTTCGGCGTCATAGTGGAGCACCTCGGCGGATTCGAGTCGATAACGCACGGCGCCGGCTTCACCGTACTGCGTGATCGTGGCTTTGCTCATGAACAAATCGGGCTCTCCCGCGCGCCCCGGCGTCTCGTTCGGCGCCACGTCGGTGCGATTTGATTCCCAACGCGGCACCAGCACCGTCACCAGACAAACGAGCACCAGCAACCAGAACGGCCAATTCATGTGTCGTAACGGCCGAGTGCCGCGGCCCATGTCTGCTGCGCGACCATCAACAATTGACAGACCTCGCGCACGGCGCCGAGCCCGGGCGGGGCGTGCGTGACGTAGTCGGCCCGTGCGATGACCTCGGGGTGCGCGCCCGGAACGGAGAATGCCAGCGCGACACGATTGAAGAGCGGCAGGTCCGGAAGGTCATCGCCGACGTGTGCGGTCTGTGCTCGATCGATGCCCGTTTTGCCGGTCAGTTGTTCTAACGCGCGCGCCTTGTCCGCTGCGCCTTGGTACAGGTGTTGGACGCCCAACTCGGTGGCCCGTCGCGCAACGAGCTGCGAGTGCCGTCCGGTAATGATCGCGACGATCACGCCGGTTGCGCCAAGCATCTTGATCGCGGCGCCATCCTGCGTCGAAAACGCCTTCAGTTCTGCGCCGGAGTCGCAGTAGTACAGACGCCCGTCTGTCAACACACCGTCGACATCGAGGATCAGCAGTCGAACGCTGCGCGCCCTGTCGAGGATCGGCTCGGGAAAGTTCATCTGACGGGCCACGATCGGGGTGCAAGATTAAAGGAGGTGTGGCGGCGTATTGCAAGGCGCCAGGTGGCGCCGTTCTTTGACGCCCCTCGGCGAGATTGGCCCGCAGTGTCGCGTACGCCGGCGATGGTATAGTTGCGGCGCGCGCAATCCACGAAAGCCTACTCCAGTGACCGACAATCTGATCGAAATAGAAGGTCTGCGATACAGTCGCGGCGACCGGCTCATCTTCGACGGCCTGAACCTCGAAGTGCCGCGCGGTCGCATCACCGCATTGATGGGGCCGAGCGGAACCGGCAAGACGACGCTGTTGCGCATCATCGGCGGACAGATCCGCCCTGACAGCGGGCGCGTGATCGTCGATGGTCTCGATGTGCCGAAGCTCTCTCGCGGTGAGCTGTTCGAGTTGCGCCGGAACATGGGCATGCTGTTTCAGTCCTCCGCGCTGTTCACTGATCTGTCGGTGTTCGAGAACGTCGCGTTTCCGCTGCGCGTCCATACCAATCTGCCGGATGAAATGGTGCGCGATCTTGTATTGATGAAACTCAATGCAGTGGGGCTGCGCGGTGCGCGCGATCTGATGCCGTCGCAACTCTCCGGCGGAATGTCGCGTCGCGTCGCGCTGGCGCGAACAATGGCGCTCGATCCGAAGTTCATCATGTACGACGAGCCGTTCACCGGGCAGGATCCGATCGCGATGGGTGTGCTCGTCTCGTTGATCCGCGGCGTGAACGAGTCGCTTTCGATGACGAGCCTCGTCGTATCACACGACATCCACGAGACCGCGAGCATCGCCGATCAGATGTACATCATCTCCGACGGACGCGTGATCGGTAACGGTACGCCGGTCCAACTGCGTGACCACCCCTCGACGATGGTCAGGCAGTTCATGTCGGGTTCACCCGAC
>CAYUMA010000073.1:0-4101 GCA_964445675.1 uncultured Pseudomonadales bacterium
GTGCGCGCGACCGTTCACGTGCAGCTGGGCAATGACGATGTCGATAAAGGCAACTATCGGCACCACATGCTGAAGGAGATCCACGAGCAGCCGAAGGTTGTTCGCGACACACTCGAGGGGCGTCTGACGAAGACGCGGATCCTCGAGCCCGCGTTCGGCGTGAAAGCTGCAGCGATCTTCGATCGCGTGAAGTCGGTGACGATCGTTGCGTGCGGTTCGAGCTTCTATACCGCCTCGATCGCGCGGTACTGGATCGAGAGCGTGGCCGAGCTTCCGTGCCAGGTCGAGATTGCGAGTGAGTACCGCTATCGCGGCGTCGCGGTGCCGCCGGACTCGCTGTTCGTGACGATCTCGCAGTCGGGCGAGACCGCGGATACGCTCGCGGCGCTGCGGATGGCCAAAACAGCGGGCTATGCCGCGACGTTGACGTTCTGCAATGTGGCGACCAGCTCGATTGTGAGGGAATCCGATCTGGCTTTGATGCTCGAAGCCGGACCCGAGATCGGCGTGGCGTCGACGAAGGCGTTCACCGCGCAACTCGTCGACCTTGTATTGCTGACGATCCTGTTGGCGCGCCGTCGCGGGCTGACCCGAGATCGTGAGGCGGAACTGGTCGCTGCGCTGCACGGACTGCCGGGCGTCATCGATGAGGTGCTGCGGCTCGACCCTTTCATTGCGAAGCTCGCCGAGCGCTTCATGGATCGGCGTCACGCATTGTTTCTCGGCCGCGGCCCGTTGTATCCGGTCGCGCTGGAGGGCGCGCTGAAGCTGAAGGAAATCTCGTACATCCATGCCGAAGGGTATCCGGCGGGCGAGCTGAAACACGGACCGCTCGCATTGGTCGATGAAGACATGCCGGTCGTCGCGGTCGCGCCAAACGATGATCTGCTGAGCAAGCTGCAGTCGAATCTGCAGGTCGTTCGCGCTCGAGGCGGTGAACTGTTCGTGTTCGCGGATCGCAATGCCGGCTTCGTCGATGAACCGGGAGTGACGGTGATTCCGGTACCGTCGGTTCACGAGATGCTCGCCCCGATCGTCTACACGATCCCGCTGCAGTTGCTCGCCTATCACGCCGCCGTGTTGAAGGGAACGGACGTTGATCAGCCGCGCAACCTCGCGAAGTCGGTCACCGTCGAATAGCCCGCGTTCGACCTTCGCGGACGTTTGTCCCTTGTGGACATTTCCGCGCACGGTTGAGGTATAAAGCCGAGCCGCGCACCCGAATGCCTCGGTGCAGCTTTAGTTTGGTACCGCGCCCGTGGACGTCAGCTTCATTCTCGATGGTCTCAACGATCGCCAACGCGAGGCGGTCACGGCACCGCTGCGCAATCTGCTGATCATCGCGGGTGCGGGCAGCGGCAAGACGCGCGTTCTCGTGCATCGAATCGCGTGGCTGGTCGAGGCCGAAGGGGTGTCACCGCACGGCATACTCGCGGTGACGTTCACGAACAAGGCCGCGAGTGAAATGCGCAACCGCACCGAGGCGTTGTTGCACATACCGGGGCGCACGTTGTGGGTCGGGACGTTCCACGGCATTGCACACCGGCTGCTGCGCACGCATTGGAACGACGCGAAGCTGCCGCAGAATTTTCAGATTCTCGATTCCGACGATCAGCTGCGTCTCATCAAACGGGTGATGCGCGCGCTCGACATCGATGAGCAGCGATGGGCGCCGCGCCAGACGCAGTGGTTCATCAACGCCCAAAAAGACGAGGGTCGTCGCGCGCGCGATGTCGTGGCCGGCGACGATCTGTTCATGGTGACGCAGCAACGCATCTATCACGCCTACGAGGATCTCTGTTTCAACACGGGCCTCGTGGACTTCGCGGAGCTGCTGCTGCGCAGTCATCAGCTGTGGCTGGAGGCGCCGGACCTTCTTGCGCATTACCAGCGCCGGTTCCAGCACATCCTCGTCGACGAATTCCAGGATACCAACGCGATCCAATACGCGTGGTTGCGCGTGTTGGCAGGCGTCAGCGGACGCATCGTCGCGGTCGGTGACGACGATCAGTCGATCTATGGCTGGCGCGGCGCGCGCATCGAGAACATTCATCGCTTCCGGCAGGACTTCGGCGACGTCGCGACAATCCGACTCGAACAGAACTATCGCTCGACGGGAACCATCCTGAGCGCGGCGAACGCGCTGATCGACCACAACTCCGATCGCCTCGGCAAGGAACTGTGGACCAACGGCGCGCAGGGCGATCCAATCGCATTGTATGCCGCGTACAACGAGCTCGATGAGGCGCGCTTCATCGCCGATCGCGTCGCGGAGTGGATCACTCAAGGCGGCGACGCACGCGACGTTGCGTTGCTGTATCGATCGAACGCGCAGAGTCGCGTGTTGGAAGAAGCGTTGTTGCGTGCGCGGATCCCGTACCGGATCTACGGCGGCGTCCGCTTCTTCGAGCGGCTGGAAGTCAAAGACGCACTGAGCTATATGCGTTTGACGGCGCAACCGCACGCGGATCCGGCATTTGAACGCGTTGTGAACACACCCACACGCGGGATCGGCGATAAGGCGCTACAGGCGATTCGCAGCCGTGCACGCGACACCGGTGTGTCGTTGTGGCAGGCGGCCAAGGAAGGGATTGCAGAGGGAACGTACGGTCGTGCAGCCAACGCGATCATCGCGTTCATCACGCTGATCGAACAACTCTCGGCCGCGGTCGAGGGTTTACCACTGCACGAACGCGCGCAGCACTGCATCGAGGTGAGCGGTCTGCTCGAATTTCACACACGCGAACGCGGAGAGCGCGGCATCGCGCGCAAGGAAAACCTCGAAGAGCTGATTGCCGCGTGTCGCGAGTTCAGCGGTGAAGTCGTCCTGCCCCTCGACGAAACAGGTGAGGTGCGCGAAGGACACACGTCCGTGCTCGACGAATTCCTCGACCAGGCGGCGCTCGAGAGCGGTGAGCATCAGACCGAAGGCGACGGCAATTGCGTTCAGTTGATGACGTTGCATTCGGCGAAGGGGCTCGAGTTTCCGATCGTGTTCATGACCGGCATGGAAGAGGGGCTGTTTCCGAATCGGATGTCCGCGGAAGAGCCGGGCCGCATGGAAGAAGAGCGACGGCTGTGTTACGTGGGCATCACTCGCGCGATGCGTCAGCTCACGTTCACGTTCGCCGAGACGCGGCGTCTTCACGGCAACGACTCGTACAATCGCCCGTCACGGTTCATCGGTGAAGTCCCTCCCGCGCTGTTGCAGGAAGTGCGAATGCGCGGTGCGGTCGCCCGGCCATACGAGTCGCGTGCGAACAGCCAGCCGAGCTCTGCATCCGGCAGAATTCCCGCAGACGACGGCGAGTTGCGGATTGGTCAGCGCGTGCTGCACGGAAAATTCGGCGAAGGCGTGGTGCTGCAGGCAGAAGGTCACGGTGATCGCGCCCGCGTGCAGGTGAATTTCGCGCGTGAAGGCGCGAAATGGTTGATGCTCGGCTACGCGAAATTGGCGCCCCTGGATTGACTGTGGATGGGATTGAGGCCGAATGTGATGAGGCTCCGCTGATGGAACACAAAGCCACGCGCTATGCGGTCGCTGATCAGATAGCGACGATCACGTTGCACCGCCCCGAGCGAATGAATGCGTGGACCGGCCGCATGCACGCGGAATATCGCTACTGTCTCGACGTCGCCGAACGCGACAGCGCGGTGCGCGCGATCGTCGTGACCGGCGCCGGCCGGGGTTTCTGCGTCGGCGGTGACGCGGCCGCGCTGCAGGGTCACGCGGAAAAGGGCGCATATGACCCGGGCACTCCGTTGGCGCTCGCCGAGCCCGGCTACGGCACGGCGCCCGAATTCGATGCGAGTTTTGCGTATCACTTCGGCCTGTCGAAGCCGGTGATCGCGGCGATCAACGGCCCCGCCGCCGGAGTCGGGCTGGCGCTGGCCTGTTTTGCGGACCTGCGCTTTGCTGCGCCCGCAATCAAACTGACCACCGCCCACGGCAAGCTCAATCTGCCCGCGGAATACGGTCTGTCGTGGCTGTTGCCGCGCATGATCGGCCTGACGCGTGCGAACGAGTTGCTGCTGACCAGTCGCGTATTTCATTCCGAGGAAGCGCTCGCGTGGGGCCTCGTCCACGCGTTGCTTCCGGTC
>CAYUMA010000074.1:0-2755 GCA_964445675.1 uncultured Pseudomonadales bacterium
TGAGCCTTCCATTCCAGTCTGTACTTGCCGCCACACCTACCAACTGTCAGGTCAACGACGCGCTGAAAGATTGCCTGACGAGTTTTCTTGAGAAGAGCCTGGACACCAATACCGGGTATCGCGTTTGGACGGCTGACCACACCCGCGATACCGATGGCGTCCGGCGAACAGGCCCGTATCTGAATGGGACGAGTGCCGCGACCCACGCGCGATCGCGCGTGTATTACTCCGACGACGTCGTCGCCTGGTTGCGCAATGGTCGCAACGGCGTCATTGCCGAGGGTGCGACGGTGATCAAGGAGATGTACGTCGAGAGCCTCAAACCAGGCGACGTGGACGCTGTCACCGGCTGGGCGATCATGCTGCGCAATTCGCCGGGTTCACACGATGGCTGGATATGGGTGCTCTTTTATCGGCCGGGCAATGCAACGAACGGACGCACGTTCATCGCTCTGCAACAGGGTATGAGCTACTGTCTTGCGTGCCACGCATCCGCCGATACGAACCAGTTGACGTTCGCCTCGCTCGGCAATATCGACGCGACCGATATCCACACGTATGCGTACTTCGATCCTCCCGAACCGTTGCCGACAACCTCGGCGCAAACACCATCGACGATTCAGCGCGACAGCGCGCACAGCCAGTTTGCCGCGCAACAGTCCAACTGCAGTCTGGCGCTGCAGGGTGACTTGCCGCCCGCGCGCAAGACCCCCAATCCCGCCATTGCCACGACCTTCCCGCTACGTCCGATACTGGATCCGTCGAAGGTCACGCGGTTGCCGATGGATGCCTACTTCGACCACGTGCCCGTTCCCGCTACACACGACAAGACGTTCCTTTCCGCCGACGACTGCAGCGGTTGCCACGATGCCAGTGCGCTCGCGGGCAACATGCTGCCGGAGATGATGGTCGCGACGGCAAACAACGAGCAGTACAACCTTTCACCGTGGGGTGAATGGAGCGCCTCAATGATGGGACTCGCCGGACGTGATCCCATCTTCCTCGCGCAACTCGAATCCGAAATCGCATTGCGGCCCGAGCGCGCCGAATACATCCAGGAGTTCTGCCTCTCGTGCCATGCCGTACAAGGTGCCCGTCAATTGAAGGCCGAGAATGGCAGCGTGTTCACGAAAGACATGCTCTACGCAACGCCCGGTCCAGGTGAGGACCATGCCACTGTCGGTGCGCTCGGTCGCAGCGGTGTGGCGTGCACGATCTGTCATCGCATCACAGCGGATGGCCTCGGCACGCCTGCAAGTTTCAACGCCGGGTTTCACACCGGACCACCGGAAGAAATCTACGGCCCCTTCGACTCACCGCTCACGTGGCCGATGCAGCAGGCGGTGGGTCTGACCCCAAAACATGGCGCCCAACTGGGTTCGAGTGCGTTGTGCGGTTCCTGTCATACCGTCATCCCGCGCGCGATCCCCCGTGGCATGCCCGGGCTTCCGTCGAGTTTCAAGCCGGTGCACGAACAGACGACGTATCTGGAATGGTTGAACAGCAACTACAAGGACGGCGGTGGGGCGGCGCAGTCCTGTGCGCAGTGCCATATGCCCGACACCTTCCACCTCGAACCCGACAAACCACTCGCGTTTCGCATCGCGAATGTCGAAGACGGGCGTTTTCCGGCCGTTCCGCATCGCGCTCCGGATGCAGATGTGACACTCACCGAGCGGCCGTATCGGCGCCACACGCTGGTCGGCGTCAACGCCTTCGGCTTGCAGTTGTTCGAGCAGTTCCCCGACGTGCTCGGGCATTGTGTGTTCGATGCTGCCGGACCATTCCTGGCGCCGGATCAAGGCAACATCATTCCCCGCATTGCGCTGGCCGGTGACGAGGCGGTGCGCATGGCGGCACGCGCCGCCAGCCTCGACATTCGCAACGTGAAGATCGCCTCAGGAAAGCTGTTGGCGACAGTACGTGTTTCGAATCGTACCGGACACAAGTTCCCATCCGGCGTCGGGTTCCGGCGTGCGGTGTTGCAGCTGGCATTGAAGGACGGACAGGGTGCGACGCTCTGGGAATCCGGCGGCATGAACGCAGCCGGTGTGCTCGTTGACGGCAACGGCGCACCGCTCCCCAGTGAGTTCACATCCTCGCCCGCGCAACTGCTGCCTGACTACGCGCAGATCACCAGTCGCGATCAGGTGCAGGTTTACGAACAACGCCACACCGATGAGGTGGGTCTGCTGACGACGAGTTTTTTGAGCCTCTTCAATGAGGTGAAGGACAACCGGATTCTCCCCGCGGGCTGGACCCTGAATGGACCGTATGCCGAGGTGACCCGTCCCATCGAAAAGGGCGGTAAACCGGTGCCGAACCCGATCGCCGGCTACGACGATGTGCAATATGCGATCCCGCTGAGTTTCTCGGGTGTAGTTACCCGCGTCGAAGCGACGCTCCTCTATCAGTCGACGCCGCCGTACTACCTGGCCGACCGGTTCGCCACCCTCGGCCCGGAGAACGACCGCTTGATGTCACTGGTCGCCTACGTCGATCTGGACACAACGCCGTTGGCGGGCTTCAAGCTGGTGATCGCCAGCGCCGCCGCCCCGGTTGCACTGGCGCAGAAGCCGCGCGGATGATCGCGCCTCAAAGCGGTCGTTGGGACAATGAACTTCCGCCGAGCCACCGGGAGTAAGCGTTGACGATGCGGGACGAGCCAGGCCCTTTTGCTATGAGGGCGATCGTCGTCTACCGCATCAGCTGCAATACTCCAGTCCGGATCGACGGGTTCGCGCGCCTGTCCATG
>CAYUMA010000075.1:0-4528 GCA_964445675.1 uncultured Pseudomonadales bacterium
AGCGGTTCGTAGATCATGCCCGCCGCGCGCATCCGCTTGTGTTCGATGCCGCGTTCGATCAGCCCGGTGAGCTCTTCGCGGCTGAAATCGAGCAGCGTCAGGAAGTGTCGGGTCACGACGGCCCCGAAGCCGGATCCTTGATCAGCGCACAAACGCGCGCGACGATCTCGTCGGCCTGGCTGTCGGTGAGAATCAGCGGCGGCAGCAGGCGGATCACGGTGTCGTGCGTTACGTTGATCAAGAGTCCCTCGGCCAACGCCGCCTTGACGAGATTCGGCGCGGGCGCGTTGAGTTCGATTCCGAGCATCAGCCCTTTGCCGCGGATGTCGACGACGCGGTTGTCGCCGGCGAGCGCCTTGCGAAATCCCGCGAGCATGCGCTCGCCCAGCACGGCGGCGCGTTCGATCAAACCGTCGTCGACGAGCGCATCGATGACCGCGTGTGCAGCCGCACACGCGAGCGGATTGCCGCCGAACGTCGAGCCGTGGTTGCCCGCCTTCAGTGTTTGCGCCGCGACGCCGCGCGCGAGGCACGCACCGATCGGAAAACCATTCGCCAATCCCTTCGCTGTCGTCACGACGTCGGGCAGGATGCCGAGATGCTGGTAGGCGAAATAGCGCCCGGTGCGGCCGTTGCCGGTTTGCACCTCGTCGAGCATCAGCAGCCAGCCCTTGGCATCGCAGATCCGCCGCAGTGCTGGCAGATAACCGTCGTCAGGCACCAGTACGCCTCCCTCGCCGATGATCGGTTCGACCAGGATCGCGACGACCTCGGCGTTGTTTTCCGCGATCGTTTCGATCGCACGAACGTCGTTGTACGGTGCGCGCACAAAACCGCCCAGCAGCGGCTCGAAGCCGGCCTGCACCTTGCGATTGCCGGTGGCGGTCAGCGTCGCCATCGTGCGCCCGTGAAACGAACCCTCCATCGCAATCACGTGCGGCTTGTTGATGTCGCGGCCGTGACCGTACAAGCGCGCGATCTTGATCGCCGCCTCGTTCGCTTCGGCGCCGGAATTGCCAAAGAACACGCGGTCCATCCCGGAGAGTGCAATCAACCGCGCCGCCAGACTCTCCTGCAGCGGTACCTGATACAGGTTCGACGTGTGCATCAGGCGACCGGCCTGCGTTGCGATCGCCGCGGTCACGCGCGGGTGCGCGTGGCCGAGGCCGGTGACCGCGATCCCGGCCAGCGCGTCCAGATATTTGGTACCCTGCGCGTCATACAGGTACGCACCGCTACCGTGACTGAACGCGACGGGCAGTCGTGCATAAGTGTCCATCAGTGCTGTCATGCGTGACCCCGCGACCAAACAGCGATTTCAAAAGTCTCAAAACGACAAAAGGCAGCAATTTGCTGCCCTGGAAAGCGCGCAATGGTAGTCGACTGAAATGTCCAGTTCAACCGTTGATGGCGTCGCGCTCGCGTTGTTTGGCGGTCGGGTACAAGCGATTTGCGACGAGATGGGTGTGGTCCTCAAGCGCGCAGCGTTCTCGCCGAACATCAAGGACCGCCTGGATTTCAGCTGCGCGTTGTTCGACGCCGATGGCGCGCTCTTCGGCCAGGCAGCGCACATCCCCGTGCACCTCGGCAGCATGGCCTACGCGATGGCCGACATCGTCAAGCGCTTCGCGTGGAAAGCTGACGATCTGATTCTGCTCAACGACCCGTACCTCGGCGGCACGCATCTGCCCGACGTGACCGCCGTCTGTCCGATCTTCGATGGATCCGAACTGCTGGCCTTCGCCGCGTGTCGCGCGCATCACGCGAACATCGGCGCCGAACGTCCGGGCTCGATGCCCGTGTCGACGTCGCTGGAGGAGGAGGGCATCGTGATCGCGCCGATGCTCGCGCAGCGCGCTGGTTCACTGACGCCGGAGGCGTGCGCACTGTTCGATCGACTCTCGCAGCGCGTGCACGAATCGCTCGCGGAGTTACGCAGTGATGCCAGGCTTGGTGATTTTTTTGCTCAGATGAGCGCATGCCGGCTGGGTGCACAGCGTCTGGTAGCGCTTGTTCGACAGATGGGGCGATTGCAATACGGCGCTGCGGTGCGCGCGTTGAACGACTACGCGCAGCGACTGGCGAGCGCCGCGATCGCGGCGATCCCCGATGGCGAATACGCGTTCGAAGATTGGATGGACGATGACGGGGCCGGTACGACCAACATCCCGATTCGCGTGCGCTTGCGCATCGGCGGCGGCGTGGTCGTTGCCGATTTCTCGGGGACCGCCGCGCAGGTGCGCGGCAACATCAATTGCCCATTGTCGGTGACGGCAGCGGCGGTGTGGTACGCACTGCGATGTCTGATGCCGGACCACACACCGGCAGCGAGTGGAGCGTTTCGCTGCGTGCAGATCGTGACGCAGCCCGGGAGTCTCGTCGACGCCCGTTCTCCGGCGGCGGTCGCGGCCGGCAACGTCGAAACATCGATGCGAATCGTCGATGTGTTGCTCGGCGCGTTGGCGGCTGCTTTGCCTGATCGGATCCCGGCGGCGAGTCAGGGGACGATGAACAACGTTGCGATGGGGCGTCACGGTGACGAAGAGCGTTGGGACTATTACGAGACGATCGGCGGGGGCACCGGGGCGCACGCCGGTGGAGCCGGCGTCTCCGCCGTGCATTCGCATATGACGAATACCCTGAACACGCCGATCGAGAGTCTCGAGACGCACTATCCGCTGCGCATCCGGCGCTATGAATTACGCCGCAATTCGGGTGGCGCAGGGCGCTTCTGCGGCGGCGACGGGATTGTCCGGGAGTTCGAATTTCTGTCGCCAACGGCCGTGACGCTGCTGACGGAACGGCGGCGTCTTGCGCCGTGGGGGCTGGCCGGTGGTGCGCCGGGCGCAACCGGCAGCAACCTGCTGAATGGCGAACCAGTTGCGCCGAAAGTGGCCTTCGATGCGGGTCCGGGAGACGTGCTGACGGTGACGACGCCCGGCGGTGGCGGTTGGGGCAAACCCGACTGACAGTTCTACTGGGCCGCGCGCACCGCGCGCACAAAGCGCTCCAGACCCAAGTCGAGCGTCGCACGCGGGCAGCCGAAGTTGAAGCGGACGAAACCGGGTCCGTGGAACTGCACCCCATCCGAAAAGCCGAGACCAAATGACTCGAAGTACTGTTGCGGATGTGCGAGTCCGAACGGCCGCACGTCGATCCATCCCAGATACGTACCCTCGACATGCGTCATCGAGACACCGGGCAGCGAAGCGACGCAGGACTCCAACGCGTCCCGGTTGCCCCGCAAATACTCGAGCAATCGAGGCAGCCAGTCAGATGTGTCCTGGTACGCCGCAGTCGCGCCCAGATATGCGAACGGTCCGACGCTCGGCACGAGTCCCGCGCGCGCGTCGCTGAAGCGACGGCGCAACGGCGCATCGGGGATGATTGCAAACGCGCACCCGAGTCCCGGGATGTTGTAGGTCTTCGTCGGCGCCATCAGCGTGATCGTGCGTGCGGCGGTATCGCGCGACAGCGACGCGATCGGGATGTGACGACGTTGCGCGTCGAGCCGCAGCGCGCAATGGATCTCGTCGGAACAGATCAGCAGGTCGTGGCGTTCGCAGAACCGCGCGACGGTGACAAGTTCGTCGCGCTCGTAGATCCGGCCCGTCGGGTTTTGCGGATTGCAGAACATGAACAGCCGCGTGCGATTTCCGAGCGCCTGCGTCATCGCGTCGGTGTCCATCGCCCAGCGACCTTCATGCAGCGTCAATGCGACTTCGATCGGCACGCGGCCGCCGTGGCCCGGCGCGTTGAGAAACGGGTAGTACACGGGCACGTTCATCATCACCGAATCGCCCGGCGTGCCTACGGCGCGGCACGCGAGGTTGATGCCGGTAACGACGCCGGGCAGCCACACGAGCCAATCCGGGGACACCGCCCAGTCGAACTCGACTGCCAACCAGTCGATGACCGCATCGACCAGCGCGCGCGGTGTTTCGGTGTATCCGATGATGCCGTGGTCGAGGCGGCCGCGCAGTGCATCCGTGATGAACGCGGGCGCGCGAAAGTCCATATCCGCCACCCAGAACGGCAACACATCGCGATCCTGGTACTTATCCCACTTCGTGCTGGCCGTACCACGGCGTTCGACAACGGTATCGAATTCACTCATGAGCTTATGGATAGCGGTGATTGGAGCGGAGCGGTTCGCGTAGCGTACAATCGTCCGCGTTTGTGCACATGAGGTAAAGCGCCAATGGACGTGTTGGACAGCATCAAGGAACAGATCCAGAGCAACCCGATCATTCTTTATATGAAAGGCTCCCCGCAGGCCCCGCAGTGCGGCTTCTCCGCGCAGACCGTGCAATGTCTGATGGCGTGCGGCGAACGCTTCGCCTACGTCGACGTGTTGAGCAATCCCGACGTCCGCGCGAACCTACCGGCTTACGCGAACTGGCCGACGTTTCCGCAGCTGTGGGTCGAAGGCGAACTCGTGGGCGGCTGCGACATCATCACCGAAATGTTCCAGTCCGGTGAGTTGAAGACGCTGATCAACGGCGCTGCAGCCCGGGCTGCCAAGAAC
>CAYUMA010000076.1:0-1527 GCA_964445675.1 uncultured Pseudomonadales bacterium
CCCGCCGCGCGCAGATCGTCGATCAGCCCCGGGAACAACTCGCTCGCGATCTCGAGCCCGCCAAGCAACAGCGCGTGAAAGTGATGGCCTTGGGGTAATCCCTGGCGCGTGCCGGGGGTGGCCGGAATGTCGTCGCGATCAACGACCAGCACCTCGGTGAAATAGTCGGCGGCCACGCGCGCGGCAAAGAGGCCTGCCATGCCGCTGCCAGCCACCACACAACGACTTGCGATCGATTTCATGGGATGTGCCTTTGCCTGGACCGGACGAGGACAAGCGTAACGGTTCGGGGGTCAGCCCAGCTACTGGATCGTGCGCGTCGGAACACCGGCGCCCTGATAGAGTTGTGACGATCTGATTCGGAGAGGCCACGATGACGCGCCGCGTGCCGACGTCCCCCGCCGAGATCGACGTCGACTGGTTGAACGACACGATCCCCGACCGCGCGCAACCATTCACGTCGATCGAAGTCGAACCGCTCGGCGCCGACACCGGCATGTACGGGCGACTCGCACTCGTGCGCGCGACGTCGGAGGATCGCAGCGCTCCCGCTGCAGTCTTCGTCGCGAAGTTTGCGTCGGCGTCGCCCGAGACGCGCGACGCGCTCGGTAAAGGCGGGCTCTACCGCAACGAATACGAGTTCTACACGCGCATGGCGCGCGACTTTCCGATCCGCGTACCGCGGTGTTACTTCGCGCACTACGACGCATCGACCTACGAGACGCTGCTGTTGCTCGAGGCGCTGGACGGGGAGTTCTACAACGACCTCGACGGGGCGACGCGTGCACAGGCGATGACGGCCGTGAGCACCGCGCGGCGGATGCACGAGTACTGGGCGCAGCCTGGGCGTCTGGACGGACACGCGTGGCTGCCGCGGCTTGCGGGTTCCGATTTCTACCGGAGCTGGGGCGGGATGGACGCGGACTTCGTGCGCCACGCGCTGCGCGTGATCGGTGACTTCGTACCCGATTGGCTTCGCGATCGGGCGTTGCAGGCCGGGCGGATTCTCCAGTCGCAATTCGATCTGCTCGACACGCAACCGTCGACGTTGATTCACACCGATTTCCGCTTGTCGAACATGTGCTTCGACGCAGGTGTCGAGTCGATGACGCTCGTCGACTGGCAGATGCCGTATCGCGGTCCCGGGTTCTGGGACGTGAGCGCGTTTTCTATTCTCGCGCTGACGACGCAGAACAGGCGCGCGTGGTTGGATGAGCTGGTCGAACGCTACCTCGACGTCGCTCGAACACCCGACTGGGCGCGCACGGCGCTGTTCGTAGCTTGATACAGTCTGGTCGGGCCGAACCTGAGGAGGCGGGAATGGATTGGGCAGCAATCGGCGCGGTCGGCGATCTGATCGGCGGCGCGGCCGTCGTGATATCGATCATCACTACTGTCCGGTTAAATGATCCGCGCTGAGCCGAAGATCAAGCATTGGCGCGGTCTGTGAGCTGATTTTGTTTGGTGCCGACTTGAACTTCGTTTGCCAAAAACCGCGTACGTTCTCGGGGTCCACTGTCCCGAGTA
>CAYUMA010000077.1:0-6183 GCA_964445675.1 uncultured Pseudomonadales bacterium
CGATTGAGTTCCTGCCCAGGCTGGCGGCGCTGGCCCCCCGGGCTGATGGTTCCTATCCACCGATCAGTCATGGCTTCCAGAACCCTTGCGACGGGATGCGGAACGCCCGGTTGAATCGCGAGGACGCGTTCTCCCACGCGATGATCATCGTCAGCTCCGCGATGGTTTCGTCGTCGTAGTGCCGTTGCATTCGTGCGAACAGCTCGTCGTCGACGTCGCGGCTCGTATCCGTCATCGCGTCGGCGTATTCGAGTGCGATTTTCTCGGCGTCGCTGAAGAGCGGGCTCGCCGCATGGTGGTTGAGCGCCTTGATCTTCTCTGTCGAGATACCGTTCCTGCTGCTCACGGCAGCATTGACGTCCTGTCAGAACTCGCAGCCGTTCCACGATGCCACGCGCCGATTGAGCAGGCCTCGGAGTGAAGCGGGCACGCGCTTCGTCTCTTGTTGGAGAGCGGCCCACATCGCCTTAGCGGCGCGGAAGTACGCCGGATTGCGCGCGTAAAAAAGGTAGGGGTAGAGCGGCTCGCCATAGAGCTTGCGCTGTTCGTCGAGCGTTTCGCGCAGGTCGTGCGGAAGCGTCTCGACGTCGACCGGCGGGATGCGCGTGTTCCCTTCCAACATGGTCACCTCCTGCAATCTCCTGCAATCTGCACACCACTGTTCTGATTTTCAGAGGACGGCTGAATCATCGCCGCCCAGGAGTGCTGAAGCAAACCAAGCTCGGAAACCAAGGGTCGCGTGTTCGAATCGCGCCGGGCGCGCCAATTGAAAATCAGGTGACGCCTCGCTCGCCGCTCAAGCGACGGACTAGACGTTTCGGCGACATTCACCAGCGACGATGGGAAATACTCCGCCGGCTTGTTTGGCCTCAACGTCACCGACGAAACGGTCGTCGCCAACACCTTCCAGCCGCCGCTCGGCTTCTTTGTCATCGGGACGGTTCGACAGCCGCGACTGGCGTTCGGCTGGGGCTACGATTCTGACGTATAACGAAGCCGCGTCCCGACCGCGGTTCTGCATGTCACCCGTGTGAAGCGCGCAACGCCGGCAATACCTGCGTCGAGATCGCTGTGATCGACCGCGCGATGAGTTCGGGTGCCACCGCCAGGGATCCGGCGATCAGTACGATTCGATCAACCCCGGTGGCCGCAATCGCGCGCAGGCGCTGCGTCACGTGCGTCGCGTCGCCGATCGCGGCAAAGCCGTCGATGAAATCGTCCGGCAACGCGCGCGCGTGCGCGGCTGCGCTGGAGCCGTGGTGCGCCATATCGTAGCCGTTGGCGAGTGCCAACACGGTGCGCCGGCCCTGCGGATCGAGTCCGTCGCTGGCGGCGCCGCCGTGCATGCCGCTGAAGCGCGCCGTCACCGCCACACTGCCGCGTACCGTGTCGCGGGCGACCTCGATGCGATCGTTCACCGCGACGTTGACGTACGCGCTGATCGTGAATTCGCGGCGCGACCGGCCAGCGGTAGCCAACGCAACTTCCGCTTCGCGCACCTTTGCGCCGATCCGCTCCGGGTTCGCGCCGACGCCGAGCGTCAGCCCGTCGGCGTACCGCGCGGCCAGCGCGATGACACGCTTGCCGGTACCGGCGATATCGAGAGGAACTTTCGGTTGCGCGAGTTGGCCGGGTTGCACGGCGAGCGCATGCAGGCGACTCGCAAATCCGTCGCGGTCGACGGACTCACCGCGTAGATAAGCCTGCAGGCGAATGACGTAGGCCTCGAGCGCCGCCACCGACGCAGGCGTCCGGCCGATGTGCGCGAGCGACGAATCGCCGCGGCCGATGCCGAGCGACATGCGTCCGCCCGATTCCTGCTGCAGCGTCGCGAATGCCGAAGCGAGCACGGCCGCGTCGCGCGTGATCGGGTTCGTGACGCCCGTGCCCAACCGGATGCGCTGCGTCGCTGCGACGCACAGACTCAGTTGCACGATCGCCTCGGCGGCGAGGTTTTGCGTATCCGTGACGAGCAGACCATCCCAGCCTGTCGCTTCGCACAACTTGGCGACTTGCACCGTGCGTCCCGCGATCGGCCACGTCAGCATCCAGTACTCAGCCATTGCGATCGCTCCGTATGGGTTCCGAAAGCTACTTTTCTTGAACTACTTAAGCAGCGCGACGGCGATCCGCTCGCGCGTGAACGGCATCGCGCGGATGCGCACGCCGAGCGCCTGCGCAACCGCATTGCCGATTGCGGCCATCGTTGCGCCGAGCGAAATTTCGCCGGTGCCGAACGCCGGTGCATCCGGTGGCCCGATCAGTTCGACGTCGATCGGCGGCACCTCGTCGAAGCGCAGGATCGGGTAGTCGCCCCACGTCACCGACGTGATGCCGTGTTCACCGATCTGCACCTGTTCCTTCAGTGCCCAGCTCGCCGCCATCACGATGCCGCCTTCGAGCTGATTTTTTGCGCCATCGGGATTGATGACCAGACCGCAGTCGGTGACGCACCAGATCCGGTCGAGGCGCACATCGGTGTCGACGTGCAGTTCGACCACGACCGCGCAATAGGCGCCGCGATCTCGATGGCGGTCATATGCGAGTCCGAGTCCGCGACCGGGTTCGAGCGCATCGCGTCGGGACCATCCCGCGAGCTGCGTAGCGCCCTCGAGCGCTGCGCGGGCGCGCGGATCGGATTGCATGGCGAGCCGGTACGCGAGCGGATCGCGCTGCGCGATTGCGGCGAGTTCGTCGATGAAGCACTCGGCCGCGAAGATGTTCGGCGGCCCGCCGAGTCCGCGCAGCGACGACACCTTGACGGGGGTCCTGCGAACGAAATGCTCGCGCACACGCGTGGCGGGAATGTCGTACGCGGGTATCGCGTTGAGCCGGCCGCCGCTGAAACGCAGCAACAATGCGGGGTCCGGTGGCACGTCGGCCGCCGCATCCGCGGCTTCGGCGTGCGGCAGCGCGAACTCCGCCAGCGCGCGGCCGCGATTGGGATGCGGGCCGCTCCACAGTTCGCTGGTCCAATCGACGAGCTTACCCGAGTCGTCGAGTTCCGCCGTGAGTTCGATGTGCATCGCGGTGCCGAGCGGCGCGTGCCCAAACTCGTCTTCGCGCCGCCACTGCACCTTAATGGTCTTGTCGGGGCGACGCACCGCGATCACGGCCGCGTCGTACGCGGCGTCATCGGCGCCGTTGTTGCCGTAGGTCCCGGCGCCCTGCACGTGTTCGACGTCGATGGCATCGGCGGCGAGACCGGTGATGCGTTGCAACGCCGCACGCAGCGGATACACGCCTTGCGCGTGCGTCCACACGTGCAACCGCCCGCCGGCGAAGCGCGCGATGCCGCACGATGGCGCGAGCGATGCGTGTGAAATATACGGGCGCGAAAACGTCGCGCTGAACTGACGGCGATTCGATGGCGCGGCCGGCGCGCCGATGTCGTATGCAACGTCGGGCAGCGCTTTCAACGCGACCGCTTCACCTTGGTCCGGGGCAAGCGTGCGCAGATTCTCCCAGCGCGCCGTGACGACGGCGGACGCGTGCGCGGCGACCGCGGCCGACTCGCTGCTCGACATGAACGCGACGAATGCGCCGTCGATCAGCACATCGAGGTCGGTGCCTTTCACCGCGCGTCGCACGGCCGCTGCGTCGAAGCCGAGAAAACGCGCTTTCGGGTCGGGCTGCCGCAGCACACGCGCGTGGATCACGCCGGGCAACTTCAAGTCCTGGATGAAGCCGCCGCCGAATACTTTCGACGGCAAGTCGAGGCGGGCGACGCTGTGACCGACGAGGCGGTGCTGAGCGTGCGTTTTCCATCGCGCCGTGCCTGTCGGCGGTCGGTTCAGGTCGATCGCATCCGCGAGTGTCCAGTACGACTCGCCGGTCGGTTTGCCGGCGCGCATGAAGTTTCCGTCGACGATGTCGAGTACAGCGGCGTCGCAACCGAGTTTCTTTGCGGCTTCGGCGACGAACAACGTTCGTACTTCCGCGCAGGCCGCGCGCACCGACGCGCCCGACGTCTCGATCGACATGCTGCCGACCGTCAGACCTTCGTCCGGCACGGCGTCCGTCGCTGCGTTCGTGATCCGCAGACGCGTCATCCCCACGTCGAGTTCCTCGGCGGCAATCTGCGCGAGCGCGGTCACGGTGCCCTGGCCGTACTCAACTTTACCGAATGCAACGCGCACGTGGCCGTCGGGCTCGATGCGCACCCAATGCGACAGGATCGGATTCGCTTCGAGCGTCGGCGGGATCATCGCGCGCCCTCGCGCATCCGTTGGGATGCGAGCAGCACCGCGTCGATGACGCGGTTGTGTACGCCGCAGCGGCACAGGTGCCAGGCGAGCGCGGTCGCGATGTCGGCGCGCGTCGGTGATGGATTGCGGTCGAGCAGCACCTTGGCGCCGACGATGAGTCCCGACAGACAGAAGCCGCACTGGCCGGCTTGTTTTTCGATGAACGCCGTCTGCAGCGGATGCGGCGCCCGCGCGGTGCCGATTCCCTCGACGGTCGTGATTTCCCGCCCCGCGACGTTGCCGATCTCGACGCTGCACGACGCGCGATCTGCGCCGTCGATGATCACCGCGCAGGTACCGCATTCGCCCACACCGCAGCCGAAGCGCGGGCTCGTCAGCCCCAGCTGATTGCGCAACACATCGAGCAGCGACGCGGTCTCCTCGGCTTCGAGCGTGAGAGGAGCGCCGTTGAGCCGGATCGAAATTTCGCGAATCACGGACTTAAGACCTCGATGAGAAACTCCACTGACGCGGAGTTAGGCGAGCACGCCCTTCGCGAAGAGCGCATCGATCGTCGCTGCCGGCACGCCGACTTCGGCGAATACCTCGCGCGTGTGTTGTCCTGCATCGGGCGCCGGCCCGCGGACTTCGATCCCCGCATCGCGGATGTGGAACGGCGCGGAGATGATCTCCATCGAGCCACCGGTCGCATGCACGATCGTCGAGAAGGCACCGGCCTCGCGCAGCGATGGATCCTCGATGACCTCGGTCAAGAGCGCGACCGGTTCCCAGATGAGTCCCGCTGCGTCGAGCTTCTCGCGCCAATACGCGAGGTCGTGCGACGCGAACATGGCGGTGATTTCGGGCATCAGCGCCGCAGAGTGTTCGGCGAATCCGACGAGTGTCTGGAAACGCGGGTCGCTACGCCAGTCCGGTCTGTCGACCATCGCGCAGAACTTCGGCCAGTACGGCAGCACCGCGGGCATCACCAACGCGAGGTGGCGTCCGTCGCGCGTCTGGTAGAAATTCCAGATCGGATTCGCGGGCGCTTTTTTGCTCGTGCGTTCGGGCTGCACGCGCTGAAGGAGCGCGGTCGTCACGTCGCTCGCGAGCGCCCAGATGCCGGTGCGCTGCAGCGTGACCTCGACGTATTGGCCTGCACCCGTTTGGTCTCGCACGCGCATCGCCGCGAGGATCGCGGCGAGCAGATTCAGGCACGTCGTGCGATCGCCGAAACCGCCGCGCGAGATCAGCAGGCCGTCGTCGCGGTCACCGAATACGCTCATCGCGCCCGACCGGGCCCAGAACGCCGTCTGGTCGAACGCCTGGCGGTGCGAGTCGGGACCGTCGACACCGAAGCCGGACAACACCGCGTAAACCGCCGACGGCGCCAGCGCGTGCACGTCGGTGTCGGTGAGGCGGTATTTGGCGAGCCGCGGCGCCGTCAGGTTCGTGATGAACACATCCGCATCGCGTGCGAGACGGTGCACGAGTTCGAGACCCTCGGCGGATTCCAGGTTCACGCAGACGCCGCGTTTGCCGCGGTTGTCGAACTGGAAGCTCGGGTGGATGAAGTCCGCCCCGTATATCCCCTGCAGCGTGCGCCGATACGTGTCGCCGCCGGGCGGTTCGACCTTGATCACGCGCGCGCCCATGTCGGCCATCAGCGCCGCACAGCTCGGTGCTGCGAGCCAACTCGCAACTTCCAGTACGCGTACCCCATCGAGCGGTCCCGTCATGCTGTCCCCTTAAAGCGCGATGCGCTGGTGCCCGATGCGCTGGTGCCTGGCACTGTCTGCGCGTTCTGCCACGCCTGGCACGTTCTGCACGTTCTGCCACGCCTGGCACTGTCTGCACGTTTTGTGCACGCTGGTGCCTGGCACTATCTGCACGTTTTGCAACGCCTGGCACTGTCTGCACGTTCTGCCACGCCTGGCACTGCCTGCACTGTCTGCCCGTTCTGCAACGCCTGGCACCGTCTGCACGTTTTGCAACG
>CAYUMA010000078.1:0-3089 GCA_964445675.1 uncultured Pseudomonadales bacterium
AGTGGGCCTCGTATGTCCGATGCGACCACAGTCGATGGTACCCGGCGGTGATCGACAGCCCCGTGAACCCCAGAAAGATGCCGAACCAGATCCAACTCGCGGTCGAATAGCCGACGAGGGCGCCATACAGCGGTACCGCAACGAGTGCGGCGACGAATGTCGTCGAGAACAGGATCGTGGTGACCCAATCGATTGGGGCGCGGTCCGAGGTATCAGTCATCGTCTCTCCGAGCGCTGCGACGTAAGCGCAGTGTACCTGGGACGCTTAAGTCCCGGGTCGTGGGTGAAAAATTTCGTGACGCGATCGTCGCGGGGAGGGTGGGAGGTTGCCGCGCTACGACGCGCAGCACAATACACGGCCTGAACCGCGGGTCAATCCACGCGTGCGCCGTGTCTGGTCGCCGCCGACCCGGTTTTCATGATCGGCGTGTACGTATCCCGGCCGGATCTCAGCGCCTTACCAGGCCGCGCCTGAGTGTGTTGCCCGTCACGGATGATCGCGACGCCGTTGACGAAGACGTGATCGACGCCGTACGCATCCGCATAGATCCGCGGTTCGTTGCACGGCAGATCGGGTCGCATATGGACGGGCCCCGAGCCGACTGTGCGGGGATCGAATACCACGATGTCGGCGTACCAGCCTTCGCGCAGCAGGCCGCGTTCCCGCAGGCCGAAGAGTTCCGCCGGCACCTGGGTCAGCTGATGAATCGCCTGCTCGAGGCCGATCACCTGATATTTGCGCACGCCATTGCCGAGCACCTGGGTCGAGAACGCGAACGTATCGATCATGTCCAGGTGCGCGCCCGCGTCGGACGCACCGATCACTGTGCGATCGTCGCTCCACAGCCGGCCGCGCACTTTCCACAGCGCCTCGTCGCCACCGACAGCCGGTGGCATGAACGACGTGCGCAGACCTTCCGCGATCGCCAGATCGAGCATCGCGTCGAACGGCGCCTTGTGCTGTTCGACCGCGATAGCGCCGATCGTGCGGCCCTCGAGATGACGGTTCTCGGGGTTGTGCACCGAGTGCACGGTGAGCGCTGACCAGTTCGCGAGGCCACGCAGCGGCCCGGACGCGCGCGCACTTTCGTCGAGCGACCGACGCTGCTGCGGATCGCTCAGTGCAATGATGCGGTCGTCGATCGACAGCTGGAACAGCTTGTCCCACCCGGTCAGCGCGTCGAAGACGAATCCGGCGAACAGATTGATGCGCAACGTAATCGGCTGAGGAATCGTCAACGCGCGCACGTCGCCGCCGTTGCTGCGCGCAAAATCAGTGGCGGAAAGTTGATTCGCCATCGTCTTCGGATCGCCGGCGTTCAACGCATTCCAGTTCAACGGGCGCTGCGCCGCGGTCGAAAGATCCGACATCAGTTGTTTGATCTCTTGCGAGAAGCGTCCGACCGCCGGCAGGAACTCGAGCGATGTGCCTTCGTAGTCGCGACAAACGCGGGCGAGGGCGACCAGTTCCTCGCGGCTGGCGTGTCGCGACGGCACCGGATTGCCGTCGGCGTCGTTGTGTGTCGGCGATACGGTGGACGAAAAACCCATCGCGCCTTGTGCGAGCGACTGCGCGAGCAGCGCCTTCATTCGTTCGAGCTCGTCGGGCGTCGCTTTGTGCCCGACCGCACGTTCGCCCATCACCACGCGACGGATCGCGCTATGCCCCGCCATGAAGCCTGCGTTGACGCCGAGATTACCGTCGAGCTTGCCGAGGTACTCACCGAAAGTCTCCCAGTCACATGGCACTCCGGCTGCGAGGCTGTTGGCCGGCATGCCTTCGACGCGCGACAGCATCTTCAGCAGGTACGGTGCCGCTTCCTTTGACAGCGGCGCGATGCTGAACCCGCAATGGCCGCCGAAGATCGTCGTGACGCCGTGGTAACACGATGGGCTCACGGTTGCGTCCCAGAACACCTGCGCGTCGTAGTGGGTGTGTACGTCGACGAAGCCGGGACTCACGACGCGTCCGCGCGCGTCGAGGGTTTCTGTGGCGGGTTCATCGACGCGGCCGATCGCTGCGATCCGGCCGTCCTTGATGCCGATATCGCCGTGGATCGCGGGAGCGCCACTGCCATCGATGATGCGGCCGTTGCGAATGATGAGGTCGAGCATGGCTTTCTCCGGGTCAGAGGTGGCAGAGGCGTTAGGTCAGTGTGTGGAATACGCGGTGCACGTCGTCGTCCTGCTCGAGCTTGTCGATCAGTTCTAGCGCTTCGGTGGCGTCAGCTTCGTTCAGTTGGATGGGTGCGATGCACACGTACTCGACTTCTGCTGACAGCGGCGTCAAGGCGCGCTCCTCGAGCGCCTTCTGCACGTGCCCGAATTCTTCGAATGCGCAGCGCACGACCAGTTGCGGCTCGCCCTTCGCGCCGGTGCTCTCGCCCATTTCCTCGAGGCCATGGTCGATCAGATACAGCTCCAGATCGTCCTGGTCGATCCCCTCGGGATTCAGTCTGAAAACGCCCATGCGCTTGAACATGAAGGACACGCTGCCGGCGGTGCCGAGATTACCGCCGTACTTGTTGAAAACACTGCGTACGCTGGCGACGGTTCGATTGAGGTTGTCGGTTGCCGCCTCGACGATGACCGCGACACCGTGGGGCGCATAGCCTTCGTAGATCTCGATGTCGTAGTTCTTCGCATCGGCGCCGGAAGCGCGCCGGATGGCGGCCTCCACTTTGTCCTTCGGCATGTTGACCGCGCGGGCGTTCTGAATGACGCGCCGGAGCATCGGGTTGCTCGATGGGTCGGTACCGCCGGAGCGCACCGCGATCGTGATGTCCTTGCCGACCTTGGCGAAGTCTTTCGCCATGCGGTTCCAACGCGCAAACATGGTGTGTTTTCTGACTTCGAAAATGCGGCCCATGTTGGCCTCGTGGATGGGTGGTGCGTGCCGCGCGTGATCTTGCGCGAGGTACCGCAGGCGTTCAAGCGATCTGTCGTGCGGGTGCGGCCGCCGTGCGCGACACCCACCATGGACCTTCGCCGAACGACACGAGTGCGGCGGCGCCGAAACAACAGAAGCCGGCGATCAGCATCCAGGTCGGCCAACCGTAGGTGGCGACGACGCGCGGCAAACCGAGATT
>CAYUMA010000079.1:0-4305 GCA_964445675.1 uncultured Pseudomonadales bacterium
CATGCCGCGTCTACGCCGCGACCTCTGACGATGTCATACATCCTCGACGCGTTGAAAAAGTCAGAAGCGGAACGCAACCGCGGCAATCTGCCCACACTATTGACGATACCGAACCCGGGGTTGTTCAAGTCGAGTACCGCGATTTGGGCAGTGCTGGCTGCGTTGATCATCAATGCGGCGCTGCTTGCAGCCTGGCTCTACTGGCCGACGCAGCAGGATCCGCTGCGGCAGACCGAAGCGATAGCGCCCGTGCTTGCCGCGCCGATCACGCGACTCGATGCACCGACACAATCGATCGCCGCCCCGGTGGTAGATACGAGCGCAGTGGTGGACACCGACGATGCCCCGCGCCCATCGAACCCGGAAACACCGTCCGAACAATTTGCGTTTTCGACGCACGTGTATGCAGACGATCCGACACTGCGCGCCGTCACGCTGAATGGCCGGCGTTTCGTCGAAGGCGACACCATCAGTAACGGAGTTCAGCTCAAAGAGATCACGGAGACTGGGGTTGTTCTCGACGTCGACGGGCGCACCGTCGCAATGGACGTCTTGCAAGACTGGCGTTGAAGCGCCGCGCGAGCCGGCTCAGGGCGCTGTGCGAACCGACGAGTGGGGTTCCGCTTCGGTGTGCGCCGCCGCCGCTTCGCCGCTCGCACGGCCGATTCGATAGCTACCGCTTTCGATGAATACGGCGACCATGTCGCGATCAATCAATCCGGCGGCAGCCTCTTCATTCAAGATTCGAAATGCGGTGTCAACCGATGCTGCACGTTTGTAAGGGCGATCCATCGCGGTCAATGCATCGTAGATGTCGCACACCGTCATCACTCTGCTCGGCAACGGTATTTCATCGCCGCGGCGTCCATCCGGATAGCCGCTGCCGTCGAGCTTTTCATGATGTGCGCCGGCAATGAGCGGGACGCCGGATAATTCGGGCGGCCACGGCAACACCGAGAGGAACTCGCGCGTCAGGCCGACGTGAGCCTCGATCTCGCGGCGTTCTCCTGGCGTGAGGCTGCCGCGCCGGACCGACAGCGCGAGCAGATCCTGCACCGAAATGAGGTGGTCACTGGTGCCGTCCGGTTCGGCGAACTCGATTTCGCGGATGACGTCGAGGTGACTGTAGTCCCCCTCAGCGACCACGTTAGGTCTGTTAGCGCGCGTGATGGTCGTGAAATAGTCATCGATGCGCGAGATCGCCTTACTCAGATCCAGCTTGATCCGGCGCCGTGCGAGCTCGAATTCCGCCGGTTCCGTGTGCAGAACGTGGAGCTCGCGTTCGACAGCCGCGCGACGCAGGCGCTCTTTGTGCAACTCGAAGCGATATCGAATGACCTCGAGTCTCTCGTCCGTCAGCTTGTTGGCTTTGACGAGGACATTCTCCCGCACACCGACCTTGCCGAAATCGTGCAGCAGGGCTGCATAACGAACCTCGGTGAGGTGCTCTGGGCTGATGGTCAGGTCGCGAAACCGCGGCAGCCCCGACTTCGGTAGCGCCACGAGCAACGCCGTCGTGGTTGCGGCAACTCGGGCCGAGTGACCGCTCGTCGATGGATCGCGCTGCTCGATCGCCTTGACCGATGCCTGCACGAAGCTCTCGAACAGTTCGCTGATCTGCCGTAGCAGGTTGTTCTTCTGGATCGCGACGGCGGCCTGACTCGCGACGGCGCGCAGCAACTCGGTCACCTCGTCGTCAAACGATACGACGGCGGCTTCCCCCGCTGCGTTGCCCCGCCGATTGATGAATTGGAGCACGCCGATCACGCGTCCCTTGTGATCCGACATCGGCAGCACCAGCAGCGAACGCGTGCGATAGCCGACTTGGTCATCAAACGAACGATTGAACACGTATGGCTGAGACTCGCCGATCTCATAGGCATCGGCGATATTCAGTTCCTCGCCGGTCAATGCAACGTATCCGCACAGCGACTCGGACGTCAGCGGCAACCGGGCCTCTTTGAACGGCACGACGACAGAGTCGTTCTGCGTGAGCTTGAACTGCAGCATCCGGTCTAGGCCGTTCTCCTCGATGAGGTAGAGGGAGCCGGCATCACAATCCGCGAGTCTGCGAGCCTCGCGCAGAATCGTCTCGAGCAGGCGGACCGGATCTCGCTCGGCAGATAGCGCAATTCCAATTTCGGCGAGTTGACACGTCCGCGTTCGGCGCAGCGCCGACTGCGTCTCGTGGTGATGGGCGGCGCGGCACAAGTCGGCGACTTCGAGCGCGTGCCCCAACAAACTCGCTAAGGCGGGGCTCGTGAGGTCGTCTGAGATGACGACGTCGACCGATTCCGGGTCTGCAGATGTCCCGATGCCGAGTGCTGCCGGGCACAGCGCGCGCAGTTGTCGGGCTTCGTTGGGATTGGAGGCGACGAACGCCGCGCTGCCCGACAAGCATGCTTGATCCGCGTCCGCGACGGATACGACGCGCCATCCCTCTTGCCGAGCCACGCGCAGCAGTCGATGACCATGGGCAGACGCATACGCCAGCAACGGCGCATCGACGCCACGTATCGGAAGTCCTTTGTTCATCGCAGCGTTAGTATGGACGTCGAGCCGCTGGCGGGCCGGTCACAGATCACAGTTTGCGAATCACAAACTGTTTCCGAATCAGTGAGTTGCGTCTCCCGCCACGCTGTCTAGCCGGGTTTGGAGCTCAACCAGTCGAGAGTTCAACTGCAGACGGTACGCATCGATCGCTTCGATGGCCTTTTCGTTGCTCGCGACGCGGCGCGTGAGCCCCGTCTCGATCCCGGCAACGCTCTGCCGCGTCGCATTGACCTGATCCGTGAGTTGACGCTGCGCCGCGACCAACTGGCGCACCTGCTGATCCACCGAAGCGAGTTGTTGCGCGATTGCCGTCTGCTGCGCCAGCGCCTGTTCGTGCCGCATGTCGCTGCTCTTCAGTTCCGTGATCGTCGTCTGCATTGCGTTGATGGAACCGTCGTGCTCCTTGAGCTTCGTCTGATCCTCTTGTTTATCGCGTTTGACCGCGTCGCGCAGTTTTCCGATCTCCGATTCCCACTGGCCCAGTTTGCTCTGCACTTCGGTCCCCGAATCGGTCATGACCTGATCCGTTACCTGCAGGCGTTCTTCGAGAACCGCGAGGCGCCGATCCCCTTGCGTCAGCGCTGCCTCAGCCTTCACGAGTTGCCGATGTTGTGTCGCGATGAACCAGCCCGCAGCGGCAAGACCCGCAATTAGCAGTGCCAACATTGAATTCATGCCAGCACGCGAGCCACCAGCACCCTCGCCTTTGGATTTGCCACCGCCGCGGCGATAGCCCGCGACGTCGCTGCGATCGGCTGAGATCTTTGGCGCCGAAGTTGTGCGCGGTTCGGACATGAGCGGTTCCTATCGAAAAAGCACGCGCAGTTTAGCCGTCACGGCAAAACGCGAACAGACTCGCGCGCGCGGCGTCCTCGGCAGAAACCCGTATGGCCTCGCTACAGCAGCGCTACAACGGCCCAGAGTACGACGGTCAGCGCGAGCCCGCTGACGATCACGCCGCGTACCGTCGCGATCGGGCCCACTTTGCCGAAGATCGCATTGAGTTCGAGCGCCGCAACCACAGCGAGCGCGACGATCAACGCCACGTGATTGTCGGCCGAGAGCCCACCGTGCGCGTAGTGCGAACTCGACCCCATGAAAAACAACATCGGCAACGAGAACATCGTATTGGTGCGCGATGCCAGCGCTGCCTTCGGTGCGGCTATCGCTGCGTCAGGCAACGCCTGGCCACCGCCCTTCACCTGCTGGTTCGATGCAATGAGGATCTTCTGATTGGGCCAGATGATGAGCCACACGTTGAGAAACATCAGCGTCGCGATCGTAGAGCCGATCGTGATGTCGAGAGTCCACCCTGGGTGACGATAGGCAAGCATGTACACGCCCGTCAGAAAAGTGAACGCCGCTGCCCAACGGAAATACCAGAGCGCACGCGGTACCAGCTTCGTGAACGCATCGACTCGGGCGGGCGCGTCAGCTTCCTTGAAGTACTCGCCCTGAACGAAATTGAAGTAATAGAGGAGACCGATCCACGTGATCCCGAACAAAAAGTGTCCCCAACGCGCCAGGTAGTCCAGCACAAAGCCGATGTTGTCCATGTCGATGCCCCCTCGCTCAGCCGTTCTATAGATGTTCTACGAGCGCGTGGCGCGCCCTTGGAGAACCGTTGTCCGCGCGGGATCATAGCGCGCCGACACGCATTGATCCAAGGACGCCAATCGGGATAGGGGGCGATCATCGCTGATCGCGCCCCTCCCACACCACCCGGCATGCGGGTCCGCACCGGGCGGTTCG
>CAYUMA010000080.1:0-4357 GCA_964445675.1 uncultured Pseudomonadales bacterium
TGATGTCGGTGTATTTCTTCGACCCGTACGTAAACGGCGTGACGTTGTTCTTCACGCCGTCTGCATTGGTGTAGACGATCAGATCGAGCTTCATCTGCCGCGCTATCCGATCGCGAAACGCAATCATGTCGTGGAATTTCCACGTCGTGTCGACGTGCAGCAGCGGGAACGGTATCGGGCCCGGAAAAAATGCTTTGCGGGCCAGATGCAGCAGAATGGTCGAGTCCTTGCCGATCGAGTAGAGCATCACCGGCTTTTCGAACTCGGCCGCGACTTCGCGAATGATGCGGATGCTCTCGCTCTCGAGTTGCTTGAGATGGGTGATCTGGTAGCCGGCCATTGCGCGGGACTTGGCACAAAAAGGTCGGCCATTCTAATGTCGGCGTGGCGCGTTTCGTAGCGCCCCCGTCAGGCGCATTCGTTATATCGATAGGCACATCGCGAACGCAACCTCAGAGCGTGATCAGTCCCCAACGAGGGCTTCGCGCAACAGCGCGTTCAGCTGCGCCGGATTCGCGCGGCCCTGGGTCGCCTTCATGATCTGACCGACGAAGAACGCGAGGACTTTTTCCTTGCCGGCACGAAATTGGGCGGCTTGTTCGGGGTTGTCGCCGACGATCGCGCGCACGATGCGCTTCAGTTCGTCGGGGTCGGACACCTGCGCGAGTCCCTGTTCCTTGATCATTTCGCCGACGTCACGGTCTGGGTCGCCGACTTCCGAGAGCTGTTCGAACAGCGATTTCGCTGTCTTGCCGTTGATCGTGCCTGTGCGCACGTTGACGATCAGTGTTGCGATTTGGGTCGAGCTGGTGGCGCTCTGATCTGGTGACAACTCGCGTCGATTGAGATCCGCCGACCAATCGCCCAAGACCCAGTTGGCCGCCTGTTTTGGGTCGCCGGATTTGCTGGCGACACTCTCGAAGAATTGCGCCACAGCAGGGTCGTCGGTGAGCCGACCCGCATCGTAGTCGGACAGACCCATCTCCGCCTGGTAACGCGAGCGCTTCTGTTGCGGCAGCTCCGGCAGCCCGGCGCGAATCGCGGAGATGAAGTCCCGATCGATCACGACCGGCAGCAGGTCGGGTTCGGGGAAATAGCGATAATCGTCCGACAGCTCTTTGCTGCGCATCAGCCGCGTCTCGTTGCGGTCGGAGTCGTACAGCCGCGTCTCGCGGCGCACCCGACCGCCACCTTCGATCAATTCGATCTGACGCGCGATTTCGAAGTCGATTGCGCGCTCCAGGAATCGAAACGAATTGAGGTTTTTGATTTCGGTGCGCTCACCGAGTGCGGCGCCGATCGGCCGCACGGACACGTTCGCATCGCAGCGCATCGAGCCTTCGTTGAGGTTGCCGTCGCAGATGCCGAGGTAACGCACGAGCGTGTGCATCTGGCGGAAATACGCGGCGGCTTCCTTCGCGCTGCGCAGGTCCGGTTCCGACACGATCTCGAGCAACGGCATGCCCGCGCGGTTGAGATCGATGCCGGTCATGCCGGCAAAATCCTCGTGCAGCGATTTTCCGGCGTCTTCCTCGAGGTGCGCGCGCGTGATTGCGATGGTTCGCACCCGCACCTCACCGTCGTCGAGGCGCACGTCGATGCGCCCGGCCCCGACGATCGGGCGCTGGAACTGGCTGATCTGGTAGCCCTTCGGCAAGTCCGGATAGAAGTAGTTCTTGCGATCGAACACACACCGCTCGCTGATCTGCGCACCGATCGCGACACCGAAGGTGACCGCCATTTGCACGGCGGCTTCGTTCAGTACCGGCAGCGTGCCCGGCAGCGCGATGTCGATGGCACACGCCTGCGTATTCGGTTCGGCGCCGAACACCGTGCTGGCGCCCGAGAAAATCTTCGATCGCGTCGCGAGTTGGACGTGAATTTCGAGACCGATGACGCTTTCCCACTGCATGCGGTCACCCGGCCGACGGCGGCGTGCGGCGATGCCAATCGGTCGCGCGCTGAAAGTCCGCACCGAGCGCGAGCAGGCGTGCCTCGCCGAAATGCGGACCCATCAGTTGCATGCCGACGGGGAGCCCCCGCTGAAATCCGCACGGCAGCACGAGCGCCGGGATGCCGGCGAGGCTCGCCGGAACCGTGAAGACGTCCTGCTGGTACATCTCGATGGGATCGCTGATGCCGCCGATCGGGAACGCGACGCCAGGCGCCGTCGGCGTCAGTAACGCATCGACCGTCTCGAACGCTTTGATGAAGTCGTCGCGAATCAGCCGGCGCACGCGCTGGGCCTTCAGGTAGTACGCGTCGAAATAGCCGACCGACAGCGCGTAGGTGCCCGTCAGAATGCGGCGCTTCACCTCAGGGCCGAATCCTTCGCTGCGCGAGCGCTCGTACAGATCCGTTAGATCTCGTGGGGACGCGCAGCGATGACCGTAGCGCACGCCGTCGTAACGCGCGAGATTCGTCGATGCCTCGGCCGAGGCGACGACATAATAGGTGGGGATCGCCGCGGCGGTGTGCGGCAGCGACACTTCGATGCAGGTATGCCCCAACGCTTCGAGTTCGCGCCGCGCCGCGTCGAACACTTCGGCGAATTGCGGATCGGTGAGCGCGGCGAGGTACTCTCGCGGCAAGCCGAGCGTGAGGCGCTTGCCGTCGGTATCGATCCTCGCGACGCCTGGAGCGCGAACGGCGCTCGTCGAATCCTTCGCGTCGTACCCGGCGATCACGTCGAACAAGAGTGCGATGTCGGCGACGCTGCGCGCGAGCGGTCCCGCTTGATCGAGACTCGACGCGAACGCGACCATGCCGTAGCGCGAGACCGATCCGTAGGTCGGCTTGAGCCCGCAGACGCCGCTGAATGCCGCCGGCTGGCGAATCGAGCCGCCGGTGTCGGTACCCGTTGCCGCCGGCGTCAGTCCCGCGGCGACGGCGGCTGCCGAGCCACCCGATGAGCCTCCGGGAACACGCGTCGGATCCCATGGGTTGCGCACGGGTCCGTAGTAGCTCGTTTCGCACGACGAGCCCATCGCGAACTCGTCCATGTTGGTCTTGCCGAGCATCACCGCGCCGGCCGCGTCGAGGTGCGCCACGACGGTCGCATCGTACGGTGCGACGAAGTTGTCGAGCATCCTCGAGGCGCAGCTCGTGCGGACGCCTCGAGTGCAGAAGATGTCTTTGTGCGCGATCGGCAAGCCGGTCATTGCATCGGCGGTTCCGGCGCGCAGACGCGCGTCGGCCTCGGCGGCTTGTGCGAGGGCGCGCTCGGGCGTCACCGTGATGAAGCTGTTGTAGTTGCGGTCGAGCCGCGCAATTCGATCGAGCTGGAACTGCGTCAGTTCCACACTCGAGAAGTCACCGGCTCTGAGCCCGTCCCTAAGGTCAGTGAGGGTGGCGAACGGAACCATCACTCGACGACACGCGGCACCAGATATAGGCCGTCGCGGACGGACGGCGCGATCTGCTGGAATGCGTCGCGGTCGACTCGCTCAGTGACCTCGTCAGTTCGCAGGCGTTGTGTCGCATCGAGCGGATGGGCGAGCGGTTCGACGTCCGTGGTCGTCACGGCAGCGAGCGAATCGATCATCGTGACGATGCGTTCGAGATCGTCGCGGGCGTGGCGCCGCTCGTCGGGATTGAGAGCCAAGCGCGCCAAAACGCACAGCTTGTCGATGTCCTGCTCGTGGATGGTCATGAGAAATCACGGAAAACACGCACGTTAGCACAATCGTTCCTTGCCCAAAATCCCGGCGGTTGTTAGAGTTTTGCGCGCGTTTCTCCACTCACCTCCCAAAAGATTTCCATATAGATGTTCAAGTACATACGCGGCTTGTTCTCGCGCGATCTTGCGATCGACCTCGGAACGGCCAACACGCTCATCTACGTGCGTGATGAAGGGATCGTCCTCAACGAGCCCTCCGTCGTGGCGATTCGCCACCACAACAATCAGAAAAGCGTCGCCGCAGTTGGACTCGACGCGAAGCGGATGCTCGGCAGGACGCCCGGCAACATCACTGCGATACGACCTCTGAAGGACGGCGTCATCGCCGACTTCCTCGTCACCGAGAAGATGCTGAAGTATTTCATCAACAAGGTGCACGAAAACTCCTGGATCCGTCCGAGCCCGCGGGTGCTCGTCTGCGTACCGTGCAAATCCACCGAGGTGGAACGCCGCGCGATCCGCGAATCCGCGTTGTCGGCCGGCGCGCGCGACGTGCGGCTGATCGAGGAACCGATGGCCGCCGCGATCGGTGCGGGTCTGCCGGTGCACGAAGCGATCGGCACGATGGTCGTCGACATCGGCGGCGGCACGACCGAGATCGCGATCATCTCGTTGAACGGCGTCGTGTATTCGGACACCGTCCGCGTCGGCGGCGATCGGTTCGACGAGGCGATCGTC
>CAYUMA010000081.1:0-11417 GCA_964445675.1 uncultured Pseudomonadales bacterium
GAGAAGGGAAGCTCGAAGACGCAATCTCCGCGTACGACGCTTCGCTGCGCGCGGCGCCCGATGACGCCGATGCCGCGTTCAACAAAGCACTGGTCGAGAAGCTGCTGCAACAGCAACAGCAACAGAAACAGGACGGCGACAACCAGGAATCGCAACGCAACCGCGACCAATCGAGCGCCGACCAATCGCGCGAGCAGAACTCGCCGGACAACCCAAACGACGATTCGGCCACGCCGCAGAACCGCGATGAGGCGTCCAAACCATCAGAAACCGAACAGCAGAAGGCCGAGCGCAAGAAGTCGCAACCCAGTGATGAACAGCCGAACCAGACCGCACAGCGTGACGAGAAGAACAATGCGCAGGATGCACAGCGCGATGAGAAACGCGATGCACTCGAGCAATGGCTGCGGCGCGTACCGGACGACCCCGCAGGCCTGCTGCGCCGCAAGTTCGAATACGAGACCCATCAACGCGCACGCAGCGGCACCTCCGCACCGGATCACCGCGACCAGGAGCGGATCTGGTGACCGCCAGAATCGGCTGGATGATCGGCCTGTGGCTCTTGAGTGCAACCGCGCACGCGCGGCTCGAATCGAGCGTCGATGCAACGACGATCTCGCAGGCGGACACGCTGCGGCTCACGCTGCGTGCCGATGGCGCTAATCTCACCGGTAGCCCGGACCTCGATCCGCTCGCTGAGAACTTCGAGATCCTCAGCACCCAGAGCAGCAGCCAGTTCCGCAGCATCAATGGCCAGATCGACGCGTGGACGACGTGGACACTGCTGTTGAAGCCCAGGCACAGCGGCACGATCGAAATTCCCGCGCTTGCGCTCGGCAACGACAGGTCGCAGCCAATTGAGATCACGGTGAAAGATCTAGATCCGCAGCTCAAACGCGCGATCGCAGAGACGGTGTTCTTCGAAACGTCGTACGAACCCTCGCAGGTTTACGTGCAGTCGCAGATCGTCGTCACGCGCAAGTTGTTCTATGTGAATGGCGCGCAACTCTACGGCGACATGCCGAACGTCCCGCAGGTGACGGGCGCCATGGTACGGCCGTTGGGCGAGGCCGAGCATTCGGCCGCGATACGCGACGGGCGTCAGTACGGCCTCATCGAACAGCGCTTCGTGGTGTATCCGGAGCGCAGCGGCGAACTGGTGATTCCGAGCACGACGGTCACCGGCAGCATTCGCCTGTCCGCCGACTCAGGTCTGGGCGGTCGCCGCGTCGGCGTCGACGTCAGTTCCGAACGCGTCAGCATTGCAGTGCAGCCGATTCCACCCGAATACCCAAAGGACGCGCCGTGGTTGCCCGCGACCGACGTCGAACTGCTGGAAGATTGGCCCGCACAGCCCAACCGCGGCCTGATCACCGGTCAGCCGAGCCAGCGGACGCTGATCGTTCGCGTCCAGGGCAACGCCGCGTCGGCCATTCCACCGCTCGTGACCGCGCTGCCGGACTCGGTGAAGGCGTATCCGGATCCGCCGAAGCTCAACGAAGTGCTGACCCCCAACGGAATCGTTGGAACGCGTACCGAATCGACCAGCCTCGTCGCGACACAACCGGGTCCGCTGACGGTTCCCCAGGTTCAGCTCACGTGGTGGAACACGGTGCATCGCAAGGTCGAGACGGCGACGCTGCCGTTGCACACGTTGATGGTGACCGGCACCGCAACCAACCCGCCCAACGCCGCCGTCGCCGAACCGGCCGCGGCGCCACCCGTCGCGAGCGCTACCCCGGATGCCGCCACGGCCGATGTTCCGAACGACGGACCGACGGCGGCAGACGCGCGCGTGTCGATCAACGTCTGGCTCGCCGCGGGTTTTGCTGTCGCGTTGCTCGGCTGGGCGGCCGCCGCGTGGCGCGCCCGGCACCGTTCACAAGGTCCACCGCTGCCGTCGCGACGCGACGACGAGGCGCGCCTCTATCGGGTCTTACGCCGCGAATGCGACAGCGGTGACGCGCAGAGCGTCCGATCCGCGCTGGATGCGTGGTTGAAGGTGCGTTACTCGGCGCCGCTGGCCGATGCGACGCGGCAATTCTGCCGCGACTCGGATGCACGCGCCGCGATCGATGCGTTGAACGCGAGTCTTTACCAGCGCGCGAATGCGGCCGGCTCCGACGCTTCACTGTTGCGCCGTTGTGTCGAGGACGCCCGCAAAACGACCCGGCGATCCGGGTCCGAAGAGTTGCCCGCGCTCTATCCGTCGACCTGAAGCGACTTCGTCACCACTTCGAAAACGTCGCTCGAGATTGCTGGCGCCGACTCGATCGCGCGCAGCGCATCGCGCATCGCGGCGCCGCGCGCGGCATCGTAGCGGCGCCAGCGCGTCAACGGCGCCAGCAATCGCGCCGCGACCTGCGGATTCGCGCGATCGATGCGCGCGACACGGTCGGCGAGAAAACGATAGCCGCTCGCGTCGCGCGCGTGGAAATTGAGCGGATTCCAACCCGCAAAGCCGCCGTACAGCGCGCGCAGTCGATTCGGGTTGCGGCCGTCGAAATCGCGCTGCGTCTCCAACGCCTCGACACGAGCCAGCGCACCGGGGCGCGGGCAAGTCGCCTGCACGGAGTACCACTGATCGATGACGAGCTTCTGGTGTGACCACCGCGTGTGAAATTCCGCGAGCGCGCGTTCACGCAGCGCGGAATCGAGCCACGGTGAGTCGACGATCTCGCGCAGTGCCGCGAGCCGATCGGTCAGGTTGTCAGCCGTCTCGAACTGCGCCAGCAACAATGCTTGCACTGCGACGCCATGACTTTGGTCGGCAGCGCACATAAAGCCGAGCGCGAGGTTGCGCAGCGCGCGCCGTGCGATGCTGATCGAGTCGGGCTGGTACGGCTCGGTCGATGAGCTGTTGTGATAGAGCGAAGTCCACCCCTCGAATAATTCGTTGGCAAGCACGTTGCGCAATAAGGCGCGCGCGCGGTGCAGTCCATCGACGTCGATCTCGAGCATCAGCTCGCTCAAATAACCTTCGGTTGGTACTGCGAGCATTGCCGCGAGTAACGCCGATCGGTCGGCATCCGGCGCGGTCGTGACGGCGTCGCCGAGCAGATCGCGATACAGCGGCAGCAGCGGCCGCGCGGGCTCCCCTCCGCCGGTTCGGATCCGTTCGATCTCCGCTGCGTGCAGCGATTGCATGGCGTCCCAGCGGCCGAAGCCGTCGCTGTCGCGGCGCACCAGAAACAGGAGTTCGTCTGCGGGTCGCGCGTATTCGACTTTCACGGGCGCGGAGAATCCACGCAGCAGACTCAACGTCGCCGAACCCTTGAGCCCCGTGATGCGCAGCTCCGTCGTCGGCTCGGTCAAATGGACGACGACGGTGCCGTCGCCGCGCGGATTGTCGACGACGGCGCCGCTGTGAAGGATCGCGCTCGAGCCGCCGGCGCGTCCGGCGGCGCCGAGCAACTCACGCCCCTGGCCATCGATCAAGCCGAGCGCAAATGGAATGTGGAATGGTGCCTTGTCGCGTTGTCCGGGTGTCGCGGGACAACTCTGCGTCAAGCGCACGTGCAGCTCGCCGGGTCGTTCGCTGCTCTGAACCGCGACTAGAGGCGTCCCTGCCTGACTGTACCAACGGCGGAACTGGGTGAGATCGAAGCCGCCTGCATCTTCCATCGCGCGGACAAAATCCTCGGTCGTGACCGCCGCCCCGTCGTGCCGTTCAAAATACAGATCAGTCCCACGCCGGAAGCGTTCTGGCCCGAGCAACGTATGCATCATCCGCACGACCTCGGCGCCTTTTTCGTAAATCGTCGTCGTATAGAAGTTCGAGATCTCGATGTAGCTGTCCGGCCGCACCGGGTGAGCCATTGGCCCCGCGTCTTCGGCGAACTGATAAGTCCGCAGGTGACTGACATCCTCGATCCGCTTCACGGTGCGCGAGTTGGTGTCGGACGAAAATTCGGCGTCGCGAAATACCGTGAACCCTTCCTTCAAGCTCAACTGGAACCAGTCGCGACACGTCACGCGATTGCCGGACCAGTTGTGGAAGTACTCGTGGGCGACGACGGCCTCGACGTGCTGATGCGCCCCGTCGGTCGCGGTGTCCGGGCTCGCAAGAACGCACGACGTATTGAAAATGTTCAGGCCCTTGTTCTCCATCGCGCCCATGTTGAAGTCTTCGACCGCAACGATCATGAAGATGTCGAGGTCGTACTCGCGGCCATAGACGGTTTCGTCCCAGCGCATCGCACGTTGTAAGGCGCCCATCGCGTACGCGCATTGCGAGATGTTGTGCGGTTCCGAGTAGATCCGCAGTTCGACGCGGCGGCCCGACGCGGTGACGAACTCGTCGCGCAGCAACGCAAGGTCGCCCGCCACGAGCGCGAACAGATAGCTCGGTTTCGGAAACGGATCCTGCCATGTGACGCTGCGGCGCCCGTCCGCTAGTTGACGCTCGTCGATCGGATTGCCGTTCGACAACAGGACCGGATAACGCGCGTCGGCGATGATCGTCGTCGTAAACCGCGCGAGCATGTCCGGACGGTCGAGGTAATACGTGATCTTGCGAAAACCCTCCGCCTCGCACTGCGTGCAGTACATGCCGCCCGACAACCCGCCGGATTTGTACAAACCCTCGAGCGCCGTGTTTGCTTCCGGGTGGATGCGCGTGACGATCGTCAACTCGCAGTTCTGTGACAGATCGAACAACGTCAGCGAGTCATCGTCGACCTGGTATTCATTGCTCGAAAGCCGCCTGCCGTCGACCGCTACCGACACCAGTTCGAGTTCCTGACCATCCAGCTTCAAGCTCGACTCGCTCCCGCTGCGCGCGACGGCGAGGCGCGCGGTGACCTGCGTGACCCCGTCGCGCAGATCGAACTCGAGGTGCGTATCCGTGATCCGATGACTCGGCGGTTGATACTGCGCGAGTCGCACGGCCTTGGGTTGTGCATCCTTCATCAGAACAACTCCAGTTGCTGCCGCGCGGCGACGACGGACTCGGTCGTGCGCGCGAGTTCGACATGATACGAGGAATGTCTGCGCACGTTGAACACGCCGGAATCGAACATCAGGTACTGACCTTTGATCCCGAGCAGCCGCCCGCCGAGCTCGGCGCGCCTGCCGAGCGAGAGCGCGCGTAGCGGGCTCGCGTAGTTCGTCACTGGATACTGAAAGCCGACCGGCGTCGGCGCGTCGACCCATACCAACGCACCGGGGAATCGAACGTCCAGTGCGGCGAGTTCCGCGCGCGCGACGTCACGCAGTTGCGCTGTTAGAACGGGCAGATCCAACGGCGGCGCGTCACGCGTGATCAGCGCGCGCCAATCCGTGCGATCGCTCACGTGACGCGACAACACCGCCTCCACGCAACCGGCTTGATGGCGACTGCGCGTTTGCAAGATCACGATCGCCTGCGTCGCGCCCTGGTCGAGCCAGCGCCCCGGCAGGTTCTCCGGTTTCGTGATACCGACCTTGGCGCCTGCCGAGTTGGCGACATAAACCACGTGCGGCTGCATGCAGTACGCGTCTCCCCACGCCAGTTCCCGACAGGTACCCGCGGCGTAGTGACATCGCACCGGGCTGACGATGCACAGATCACACCGCGCGAGCGTCTTGAAACACGGGTAGCAGTAACCCTCGCCATAACTCTTGCGCGTCGATGCGTTGCAGTAGCGGCAATTGATCGCACCGTCGAAGCGCAGCCGCACGAAACACCCCAACAACGGGTTCAAGGGGACAATCGAGTCGCCGAGCTGCAGCGCGTAGTCGATCGTCGCGGCAGGCGTGATGCGCAGCCCTCGCAGCGCGCCTTCGCCGAGTACGACGTTCTCGTCAACCAGGGACATCGTCGTGCCGTTCGGGTCGCCACAGCACCGCTGCCGTCGCGCCGACGGCGAGCCCGACCCAATGCGCCGCATTGGCGATGTGCAGACCCACGAGTTCCGTAACGCCGGTGCTCATCAGCACCAGAATGACGACGACCGCGACACTGAACGACGGGTTGATGCGCCACGGTGCCAGGCGTTGCATTCGTTGCGGATCGTGCTCAACGCTGCCCGTGCCAACGCTACCGCTGCCACGATCTGCAACGAACGCAACGCCTGGCACCGTCCTCGCGTCGAAACGGCCGCGCACGACGACATACGCGAACAATCCGTACGCGACGCCCGACAAGCCGCCAAACAACGCCGCACCGCTGACGAGAAACTGCACGGCGTTGCTCGCGATCGCGATCACCAACGTCAGTCCGAGCAGCACTGCCGTTCCGGCGCCGCGTTCGATGCGCCGGCCGAACTCGATTACGACGGCCGCATTGAACAACAGGTGCGCAACGCCGAAATGGATGAAGATCGGCGTGACCAGACGCCACAGCTGTCCGCTGATGAATATTTCGTACAGCGACGACATCTGCATGCCGCAGTCGCGGCCGGCGACCGGCACGATCGTCAGCCACGGCAATATCGGACCGCAGCCACCGCCGTCGAGCGGCCACGTCGCCGGAAAACACACGAGCGCCAGCGCCATCAGCAGCGTCACTGCCGGATATCGTCGCAGCGCCGGCCACCACGAACTTCGCGGCCGTTGTGGCAACCAATGCAGCTCGAGGCGTCCATCGCACCACGCGGCATAGTCTGCGCGCACGCGTTCGGCATCGGGTTCGACGGCCACCTCGAGCACTTGTTGGCCCTGCTCTTCGAACACTCGAAAACGCACGCGCTGCTGCGCGAGGTGGGCACAGAACAACTTCAGATCGATGTTCGTCGGCAGCGTCAGCGCGCGCACCGTGTTCCTTGCCACCACAACTCCGCAACGACTCGTGTAAACTCGCAACACCCTAAGTGCACCGCGTGTCGCCATGCAAGCTGCTGATCACGAAGTACTCAATCAAGCGCGGGTCTGGCTCGAATCCGGTGATACGTGCTGGCTCGCGACCGTCGTTGCGACGTGGGGATCCTCACCGCGTCCGGTAGGTTCGTTGTTCAGCTGCAACGCGCGGGGCCAGATCGCCGGATCACTGTCCGGCGGCTGCGTCGAAGACGACCTGCTGCAGAAATTGACGTCGGGTGCGCTCGCGCGCAGCGCCCCCCAGTACTTTCGTTACGGGATCACCGCGGAGGAGACCGAACGCCTTGGACTGCCATGCGGCGGTCACCTCGACATCGTCGTCGAGCCGCTGTCACGCGATGCCCATCTGGAACAACTGCGGCAGATCGACGACCGCTTGATTCACCGGCAACGCGTGCGTCGAACGGTCGACGTGAAGCGCGGCGTCAGCCAGATCGAAGCCGTCGAGGCACACGAGGATCCGACGTTCGACGAAGCCGCCGCGGTGTTGCGGCAAACCTACGGCCCACGCTTTCAGCTTTTCATCATCGGCGGCGGCATGGTGTCGAAATATCTCGCCGAGATGGCGCAGATGCTCGACTACGCAGTCACGGTGTGCGACCCGCGCGAACAGTTGCTCATCGATTTTGCGGTTCCCGGTGTACGCGCCGTCACGGACATGCCCGACGACGCGGTCAAGGCGTACGCGAACGACGCGGCATCGGCGATCGTCGCGTTGACCCACGATCCGCGGATCGACGACATGGGACTGATGGAAGCACTGAAGACGCAGGCGTTCTACGTCGGCGCGATGGGTTCGACGAAGACCTCGGTCGGGCGTCGCAAACGGCTGCAGGCACTCGACGTCACCGACTCGGAACTGGCGCGGCTGCGCGCACCGATCGGTCTGCCCATCGGCAGTAAGACGCCGCCGGAAATCGCCATCGCGATTCTTGCGGAAATCACCGCAGTGCGAAAACACCGTGAAAACGCCGCCCTCGCGCACCTCGCCGGGTTGACGTCCGCCGTCGGATGAATAAGACCCACGGCGCGCTGATCATCGCGGCCGGATTTTCGCGTCGTTTCGGCAGCGACAAACGACTGTTCAGATTGAAGCACGGTGAGCCGTTGCTGGTTGCGTCTCTACGTCCTTATCGCACCGTCTTCGCCAACGTCGCCGTTGTGGTGCGCAGCAGCGATAGCGAACTGAGCGGTCTGATCGCGGCGCAGCTGGGCCGACAACGACCGATCATCGTGCCAACCGATTTTGCCCACCGCGGTATGGCCGCCAGTATTGCAGACGGGGTGCGCGCGACCGCCGCGTGGGATTATCTGTTTCTCGGACTCGGCGACATGCCATACGTGAAGAGCGATACGCTCGCGCTGCTGAAGGCGCCCATGGACGCCGCACGAGCAGATCGGCGCGCGTGCATCGTCGTTGCGGAACTCGACGGCGTGGCCGGTCATCCAGTCGGATTTTCGCGCGAGTTCTTCGCGGAGTTGATCGCGCTGGAAGGTGATCGCGGCGCCCGTTCCGTCATCGACGCACACGCGGACGCCGTGCAACGCGTTCCCGTCGACGATGCGGGCGTGCTGGCCGATATCGACCAACCCCCGATCTGAACGTTAGTCTGTTCCGACAGGGCCACCGAGGCGCGTTGCCCAGTCGAGCTTGCTGCGGCACGCTTCGTAGAAGCTGTGCTCGCGTGGGTACAGCAGCTTCAGCGCGTGGACGTACTTGCGAATTCGGATTTCATCGCCTCGCGCGACGCCGATGTCGACCTGCGAGTCGCAGCTGATCTGCGGATTGGTCGATGAACTGGGTCCAATGACGATTTTGAGCTGCGATCCACTCGGCACGACGAGCGGACGCGACGTCAGTGTGTGCGGGAACATCGGCACCACGACGATTGCGTCGAGATTCGGATGCATGATCGGTCCGCCGGCGGACAGCGCGTACGCCGTCGAACCCGTCGGCGTCGCGATGATCAAACCGTCGGAACGCTGGTCGTAGACGAACTTGTCGTCGATATGCAGCGCGAACTCCATCATTCGCGACATCGTGCCCGCGTGCACGACGACGTCGTTCAACGCCGACGAACCGCCGATCCGTTTGCCGTCGCGAAACACCTGCGCATCGAGCAGAAATCGATTGTCGACGGTGTACTCGCCGTCGAGCACCGCGCCGATCTTCGCCTCGATCTGATCGGGCGAGATGTCCGCAAGAAATCCGAGGCCGCCGCGGTTGACGCCGATCACCGGCACCTGCGACGCAGCCAGGTCGCGCGCGACACCGAGCAGGCTGCCATCGCCGCCAACGACGATCAGCAGATCACACAAGTCACCGAGTGCCTTGCGCGATTCGGTCCGGTGCGGACACGACTGGAGCATCGCGGCGGTCGCTGACTCGACGATGATCGAGACGTTGCGCGCGCGCAGGACCTGTTCGAGCGTCGCCACCGATTCCACAATGCTGCGGTTGCCCTTGCGGGCGATCAACCCGACCGTATCGAAGCGAGCCATGCGGTGTCTGCAATGCGCGGCAGCGCTGAGTATACACGCGCGCCCCACGCCACAATCCCGGCTTGAATATGGCATGGCAAGCGGTCACGCTTGCTCCTCGTCGTACCGGAGAAACACATGGGCAACGCATTGGAAAATCGTCACCACGCGGTGTTGAGTACCGCGAATTCGCGGCTGCAGCGCGCGCCCGATACGAGTCTATGGGAAGCGATGCGCAACGAAGCCCGCGAGAAGGCGCAGCACGAACCGATTCTCGGCAGCTACTTCCACGCGACGATCCTCAACCACAAGAGCTTTCAATCGGCGTTGAGCTTCCGCATCGCGAGCCGGCTCGACACGCCGATGCTGCCGACGATGATGATCCGTGACGTGATCGAAGAAGCACTCAACGATGCACCGACGATTCTGACGGCAGCCGAGATCGACATCCTCGCGACGTACACGCGCGATCCGGCGTGCGACGACGTCTCCACACCGTTCCTGTTCTTCAAGGGATTTCACGCGTTGCAGGCGCATCGGATTGCGAACTGGTTGTGGCATCGGGACCGCCAGACACTCGCGCGCTTTTTCCAGAATCAGATCAGCGTGACGCTCGGCGTTGACATTCATCCGGCCGCGCGAATCGGTTCGGGAATCATGCTCGATCACGCGACCGGAATCGTGATCGGCGAAACGGCCGTCGTCGAGGACGACGTCTCAATCCTGCATTCGGTCACGCTGGGCGGCTCCGGCAAAGAATCGGGCGACCGCCATCCGAAGATCCGCCGCGGTGTGCTGCTGTCGGCCGGCTGCAAAGTCATTGGCAATATCGAGGTCGGCGAAGGCGCGAAAGTCGGCGCCGGCAGCGTCGTGCTGCACGACGTACCGCCGCACGTCACCGTTGCTGGCGTGCCGGCGCAGATCGTCGGGCGCCCCGGCTGCGCATCGCCGTCACTGGAAATGGATCAAAGCCTCGACACGCGTTGAGCGGCGAGGGCCGCGAAACGCGCAGGAATCAGTTACCGACTTCGCCGCGCAGCAACTGCTGCAAGCGCCGGTTGCGATTCTGTTCGTGGCGCAGCAGCGCTTTCAGACGCTGTATCTCATCGCGGCAACCGCGGATCTGGTCGAGGTAGCCCTGTTGCTGCTGCTCGAGGTCCGCCCGGGACTTGCGCATCAGCCCATCGACGTTGCTGTTATGTTGCGCGATCAGCTGCGAGAGACTGACCCGCCCTTCTTCGCCGAACACCTGATCGATCTTGTCGTCGGGCGGCACGACCGCCGGTGGCTTGGCCGAGGCTTTGCGACCGCCCGCTTTCGGAATCGGCTTCGCGATCGGCGTCGATTCGATCTTCGGATCTGTGGGTGCGGCGTCAGCTTCAGGCGGGCCCAACAGCGGGACGGCGCCGTCAACGTCGCCGATCGCGAGCTTCAACCCAAGCCGGTTGCGCCACGCCGCGCGTTGCACGACACGCAACGGATGCTGTTCGCCCTCGCCTTCGGGTTCCCACAAATTCAGCGCGTGCCACGACACCGAACATTGCGCGCGCGACGCCATACGGATCGCGCCGCAACCGATGTCGGGACCGGCGCCGGCGTGGCGTACCAGGTGCCGCAACGGCACTGCGAAATTCGGGTCCGCGCGTCCGTTCTCGTCGATTCGCAGCAGAAAACACACCAGTCCGCGCACCGCGAGTCCGGCGCCGAGCACGACGTACGCACCGCGCACGAGGCTCGCCGCGAAGTGATCGAGGGTCGCTGTCTGATTCAACAGCGCCTCGAACTCCGGGTAACGCATCTCGACGGCGATGTCGTCGCCCTCGAAAAAGAACACGCCTTCAGCGAAGGCATCCTGCTGACCCATCCTGCGAATCCTCTACCGCGCTGCGGCCACGACGAAGTCGGTCGGGCCCTGCCGTATTACAAAGGATTCGCGCGCGGACTTCCGAGGGCGGGATCACTGGCCGAGTGCGACGGACCGCACCAGTCGCGCGTGACTTCGGTCACATTTCGAGCGCGTCGTCGAAGTCTTCGGGGGTCGCAGGGTAGGCGTCGTCAGCGGCAGATAGTTCGTCGAGTTCCATGGCGGTACGCTAGCGCATCGATATGACGCGGGCGTGAACGCGTGTCGCATCGGG
>CAYUMA010000082.1:0-9720 GCA_964445675.1 uncultured Pseudomonadales bacterium
ATATTGCGCGGCGTTGCGCTTCATGCTGGCGAACGTGCCCGCGTTGGCCATCTCGGTGAGCGCGGCATCGTCGACGTCGACCGCCAGCGCCTTGGCCATCGCCGCGATCGCGCCCTTCAAGTCGCGCTTCATGTCCGAGTAATGGAACAGGTGGATGTTGGGCACGTTGCGATACTGCCAGTACGTCTTGAAGAAGTGCACAAGCGAATCGAGCACCTGCAAGTCCCACGTGCCGGGCTCGCGGACCTTGTACAACCAGTCGCGGAAGGCGGTCGGGCCGCTCGGAAACGTGCTGAACGCGAGTTCGACGTCGATCATGTTGTCGCGGTGATTGAGCATCGAGAAGTACACATCGCGCGGATCGCGGAACACAACCAGATACTGGCACGTCGGAAAGTACGGAATGCCGTCGAGCGGCGTATGCGTCTTCAAAAAACGCCGGTGCGTCTGCGCGTCGACCTGCTTCAGGTACTCTTCGATCGGCGCGAACTGCGCGTCGATCCACGGCGAGATCATGCCCGGCATCGTGCCGTGGTCGGCCTTGCCGAACACCAGCATCGCGCAGATCGCCTGCGTCCACGTCGTGCCGCATTTCGGCGGCGTGCAGATCAAGATGTCGTCGGGGCGATGCCGGAAGTTCTGCCACCGCGACGTGTCGGTGATCGGGCCAAGATAGGATTGGCTTTGGCGCGGTAGTGGTTCAGACATGATGAGTCACTTGCTCCGTTCGATTGGTATTTGCAAATGCGTTCGATTATCCACTACGCGGCGAGATCCGGCAGCCGCGCGTTGATCCACGGCTTCGCCCAGCGATCGAACGCAAACCACCCGACACCGATCGCAAGCAGGCCCCAGCCGTGCAGATACTGCACGACGAAGATCGGCCAGCCAAACGCAATGAATCCATTGATGAACGACTGCACCGCAAATCGAAACAGGATCTCGAGCGCTTCCTGCACCACCAGCGTCACGACGTCGGTGCTGTCGACGACGTTGCCGATCAGCATGCGGATCTCGAGTACAACGAACGTGATCACGTAGCCGAGTCCGTAGAAACCGCCGCCGCGCACGCGCCACAGCTTGATGAGCGCCTCGCGCGCGAGCGACGGCGCGGTGCGAGGTTGGGTGACGATCCCGTGCAGGGTCGTATAAGACTCGCCAACACGGCGTTTGAGTCGCGTCAGCGGCCTGACGCGCCGCTTCCGCTTCTTGCGCGGCCTGGGTGCGGAGTCGACGTCCATCACAGATGACCGCCTGCGTCCTTCAGGCGCGCGGACGCCCGAACAGGTCGCCCATCGGCGCCAGCGCATTCATGTCGATGTCGAGCAGCACCGGTCCGGACATCGACATCGCGCGCGCGAACGCCGTTTCGAACGCCGCGGCCGAACCCACCGCCTCGGCGTGCACACCCATGCCGCGCGCCACCTGCACGAAGTCCGGCGTTTTGATATCGACGCCGGCCGTGCGTCCGTCGAAGCGCATCTTCTGAATCATGCGCAACACGCCGTAACCCCGATCGTTGAAGACACACACGACGATCGGCAACTGGTATTGCGCGGCAGTGGCGAGTTCGCCGATGTGCAGCATAAAACCGCCGTCACCCTGAATCACGACGGTCTTCTCACCGGTCGCGACGGCCGCGCCGATCGCGAGCGGCAGACCCGGACCGATTGCGGCGGACGTCGTCGACAACGACGTGCGCGGCTCGAGCACCGGCAACAGTCGATTGCCCCAGATGTACGCGGGCACTGTCGCGTCCCTGACGATATTGCCATGGCGCGGCAGGTTGCGCCGGATCGCGTCCATGATGCGCTCGTGATCCGGGCCCATCTGCGCGCGGATCCCGGCACGCGCGGCGTCGCGGTGCTGCTGCGCCGAGCGTAGAAACTCGGGATCGCCGCGTTGTGCGTTCTGCGCCGCGAGCAACGCGGTCACGGCGGCGCCCGCCTCGCCGATCACCGCGACATCGGCGTGATAGTTGCGATTTATTACGCCGGCATCCGCGTCGATGTGGATCAGACGCGGTAATTTCAACGTCCAGTTGCCGGTTGCGTTGCCTTGAAAACGTGTACCGACCGCGATCACGAGTTCGGCCGCGGCGAGCGTCTCGCGAAATTCCGGCAGCGTCGTCAACGGCCCCATCGCGAGCGCGTGATCCTCTGCAATCGCGCCGCGTCCGCTCCCCGATGTGAACACCGGTGCGTCCAGGGCTTCGGCGAGGCGCTGCAATTGTGCCGCGGCATCGCCGCTGATCACGCCGCCGCCGGCCCAGATCACGCGTCGCGTCGTCTCGCCGATCAATCGAGCCGCATCCGCGATCGCAGCGGAATTGACGGCCGTTGGAACTCGCGAAGGCTTGGCGACCGTTGCGTCGGCGACCTGCTGGTACTGCAGGTCGATCGGAATCTCGACCGCGCCGGGTTGCGGCCGCGGTGTGCGTGCATCACCCGCGACCCGCAGAATCACGTCTGGAATCTCGTCGGCGTTATGCACTTGTTCGGCGCGGCGCGTCACGGTGCGCAACATTTGGAGCTGACGCTCCGCCTCGTGTAGAAAGCCTTTGCCCTTGCCGAGATACGGCGTGTCGATCTGCCCCGTCAGCATCAGCACGGGCGACGACGCAAAACCCGCTTCATACAGCCCGGGCACCGCGTTGCACGCGCCGGGACCGGTGCTCGTGATCGCGACGCCGAGCTTGCCGCTGCTGCGCGCAAAACCATCCGCCGCGTGAACCGCCGCCTGCTCGTGGCGCATGTCGATCGGCTTGATGCCACCGTGGCGCAGGATTGCATCGTAGATCGGGATGTTGTGCACGCTGACGATGCCAAAGACGTGGTCGACGTCGAGCGCGCGGAGCGCGCGATAAACGAGGTCTGCGCCGGTGATCGTCATTTTCCACTCCCGTTCCTTAGCTTCGATCATGCCGGCATCACCAGAACGCCGCAATGCCGCTGCGGGTTGCTAAGATCCCGCGTGCAAATACGGAGAAGAACGTGAACGCACCTTTCGTATGTCGTGAACGTCCGGTCGAGTCCGCGTGGATCGACTACAACGGCCACATGAACATGGCTTACTACAACCTCGTGTTCGACCAGGCGCTCGACGAAGTCTTCGACGAGTTAGGAATAGGCGCGGCGTACGTGGCGAGCGGTGCCGGTTCGTGCTTCACCGTCGAGGTCCACGTGACGTACGTGCAGGAAGTGAAACTCGCCGATCCGCTGCGCATCACGTACCAGCTGCTCGACTGGGACGCGAAGCGCCTGCATATGTTTGCGTCGATGTTTCACGCGGAGAAAGGTTATCTCGCAGCGACGTCGGAGCACCTGTCGCTGCACGTTGACATGACCACGCGCAGAGCAGGCGCGCTGCCACTCGATGCGCAGACCCGGATCAAGGAGATGATGGACGCGCACCGCGATTTGGCGACGCCGCCGCCGGTGGGTCACGTGATCGGGATTTTAGGAGCTGTCTCCAGACCGCGATCCTAATTCATCGCGATCTGGAGGGGAGTTCCTCCCACAATTGATCGCTCCTACACAGTCAGTCGCCAAACCGAAATCAATACCCTTCGAGTTCCCCGTAGCGATTGCGGTGGAAGTTCGCGTCGCCGAAGGTCTGCTCGGCAACCGCTGAGCGCTTGATGAAGAAGCCGATGTCGAACTCGTCGGTCATGCCGATGCCGCCATGCATCTGGATGCCTTCGCGCGATACGCGCGTGAACGTCTCACCGACCTTCGTCTTCGCGAGACTCGCAAGTTTTGCGACTTCGGCGGCATCACGCCCGTCATCGAGCGCCGATAACGCTTCGAGCACAACCGACTTCGACAATTCGACTTCGCAGAACATGTCGGCGGCGCGATGCTTCAGCGCCTGAAACGAACCGATCGGCACGCCGAACTGTTCGCGTTCCTTCAGGTACTTGATCGTGCGATCGAAGCACTCCTGCGTGGATCCCAGCATTTCCGCCGCCAGACCAATGCGCGCGACATCGAGCGTACGTTCGAGCACGTCGGCGGCGCCGTCGATCTTGCCGATGATCTGCGCGCGCTGCGCGGTGACCCCTTTGAAACGAATGTTCGCGGCATTACGGCTGTCGGCCATCTTCGTACGCGTGACTTTGACGCCCTTGGTTTTGCGATCGATGAGGAACAGCGTCAGACCATCGCGGCTGCTCTTCTTGCCCGAGGTGCGGGCGACCACGAGCAATTTGTCGGCGCAATGCCCATCGAGCACGAACGTCTTCTCGCCGCTGAGTTTGTAGACACCGTCTTTTTCGCGCGCCTTCAGCGCGATGTGATACGGATCGTGGCGGTGCGATTCCTCGAGGGCGAGCGCGACGATGAGTTCGCCGCTCGCAATGCGCGCGAGCAGATCGTGCTTCTGCTCGTCGGAGCCTGCGAGATTGATCGCCGTGCCGCACGTCCACACCGTGCTGATCAGCGGGCTCGCAGCGAGCGTGCGCCCCGTCTCCTCGGTGACGACGCCGAGTCCTTTGTAACCGAACGCGAGGCCGCCGTACTGCTCCGGCCACGGGATTCCGGACCAGCCGAGTTCGACCATCTTCGCCCACGTGGCGCGGTCGAAACCGTCGGCGCTGTCTTCGTCACGCAACTTGCGCAACTGCGATATCGGCGCATTGGTCGCGCAAAATGACTTCGCGGTGTCTTTGAGCATGTTCTGCTCTTCGTTGAGAATCATCGGCATTGGCGTTCCCCTCACTCTTTTCGTTAGGCCGGTCGTGGACCAGGCGCGGCTCAGGGTGTCCCCCTATTGCGCCCCTCATCCCGCGAAGGCATGGATGAAAACAGACTCAATTCGCCTTGTCGAGCGCGCCGTCGGCAGGCGCATCGACGAACAGGAGCACGTCGCGCCGAAACAGGCGCCGCTGCAGCGTCTGCAGCGTCTGCCGCTCCGCATCCGTCGCCCAGAGCCTGCGCTGCTCCACGTCGCCAAAACCGTAGATCTGGATTTCGTCGAAGCGATCGTCGGCATCGGCCACTAACGGGCTCAAACGGGCGCGCCAACTCAACTCGCCGCCATGCCGCCGCAACATCTGCTCGTCCTGCGCGAGCCATTTCGCCGTGTAGACGTCGATCGAATCGTCCTGCGCCGCGCCGAGCATCCGCACTGCGTAAGCTCCGGATTGCCGCGCATCGTCGCCCATCGGTGGTTGCGCAGAGAAGTCCCCCACCGGCGTCGCCGCGAGGATCGCGCTGCGCTCGACGGTCGCAGCGCGGGCTTCGCGCAGCGCGCGATAGTCACCGCTCGTAACGAGTTCGATGAACGCGACGCGCGACGGGTAGCGCACGAGTCCGAGCATCGACCACGCATCCGCCGCCTCCCCCGCCACCGCGTCACCGACGTTCGCGCGCCACAACCACTCACCGCCCACCGCGCGGATCATTGCGGCGGCCGGTTGCGCGAACTGCGTCTGGTACGCCTGCGCGTGCTCGCTGTCCGTGAACTCGAGCAGCTCGACGAGCACGACCGGTTCGGTGCGCCGCTCCGCGTGAAACACGAACGCCAGACGGTTGGGTCCCAACACGTACGCAGCCACGGCCAAGCCGAGCACGACGACGCCCAAAAAAACCAGAAATCCGAACAGACCGCGATTCATCAAACGCGCGCAACCGTGTCTCGACGGCGGCGATATTACCGAAGCTGCTATGCTTCACGCGACGTCACGAAAGGTTATTCACCATGTACCAGCACATTCTGTATTCGGTCGACGCACCGGTCGCCACGATCACGATGAACCGGCCGGACAATCTCAATGCGTTCACGACGCGCATGCTCGCGGAAATCCGCCACGCGCTCGCGCAGGCCGAGCGCGACGACAACGTCGTCGGCATCATTCTGACCGGCGCCGGCCGTGGCTTCTGCGCCGGCATGGACATGAACGCGTTGAACAGCATGTCGAGCGGCGGTGGTGGCGCGGCGGACGATTTGCGCCCGCTCGATGCCCATCCGGGCGACCCGGACATGGGCGAGAACTTCCAGGTGACGTACTCGTACCTGTTGTCGATCCGCAAACCGCTGATCGCCGCGGTCAACGGCGCGTGCGCCGGACTCGGGTTCTGTTTCGCGCTGCTGTGCGACATGCGTTTCGTCGATAAGACCGCGAAGTTCACGACCGCGTTTTCGCAACGCGGCCTCGTTGCCGAACACGGCGTCAGCTGGATGCTGCCGCGGCTGATCGGTCCGGGCCGCGCGCTCGATCTGTTGTGGAGCGCGCGCAAGTTCGACGGCGTCGAGGCACAGCAACTCGGCCTCGCAGAGCGGCTGTGCGAACCCGGCGCGTCGGCGACCGACGCGGCCGCGTATATCAAACAACTCGCCGCGAGTGCGGCGCCGATGTCGTTGATGGTGATGAAGCAGCAGGTCTACCGCCACTTGAACATGCAGCTCGGCGAAGCGATGCACGACACCAACACGTTGATGGCGGCGAGCCTCAAGCGCGACGACTTCCGTGAAGGCGTGCGTTCATTCATGGAACGGCGGCCGCCGAAGTTCCAGCCGTTGAAGGTGAAGAATTAGCCCCAACCGCGGTTCATTCAACGCCAACTAAGCCGTGACCGAAGTCGTCCGCCACCGCGTTGAATCGGCGGGTGCCGCGCTGAGCGTGCTGACGCTCGGTGATCGGCGCAACCCGCCACTCGTCATCGTGCACGGGATCCGCGACGTGGCCGCGAGCCTGCTCGTCATCGCGCAACCGCTGGCCCAGAAATGGTTCGTCGTGCTGCCTGATCTGCGCGGTCACGGCGACAGCGACAATTCGAGCCACTACTCGATCTGGCAGTTCATCTATGACCTGCACCGCGTGATCGTCGCGTTCGATCTCGCGCCGGCGGTCATCATCGGCCACAGCCTCGGCGGGCAGATCGCGTCGCAACACGCGGCGCTGTTCCCGGAACAGGTCCGCGCACTCGTCATCGTCGAAGGTCTTGGACCGCCGCTGCGAGCGCGCGAACTCGACCCCGACGCGCGGCTGATCCAGCAGCGCGCGCAACTGCTGTCGACGATGCAGTTGCCGGAACATTCGCGGCCGCTGCCGAGCATCGACTTCGCCGCGGATCGCCTACAGACGAACAACCCGCGCCTCGGCCGCGAACGCGCGCTGTGGCTCGCCGACCACGGCACCGCGATCGCCGCCGACGGCAATCGCTACTGGAAGTTCGATCAGCGCGTCGGACAGATCTGGTTGTCGGCGGACCCGGAACTGAATCGTGTGCGCTGGCGCCAGATCCAATGCGCGACGTTGATCGTCACCGCCGACCTCGCGCACGAATACTGGAACGCGCAGATGACGATGCCCGGCTGGAGCGGCCGCTTCACCGATGCAGACTTTGCCGAGCGGCTCGCGTGTTTTCGAAACGCCACCCACGTGCGCATCGCGAACGCGGGACATATGGTCCATTTCGATGCGCCGCAACAGTTGGTCGACGCGATCGAGAAATTCCTGCAGCGCCTCGGCTAGCCGGGCAGAAAATCTGAGCCCGAATGCGGTTGCTGACGTCCATGCAGTTCGTTACTGCGAGCGTAGCGGAGCTCGCCGGGCGGGACGGCTTCTATGTCATCCTCCGTTCGGTTGCACGTGACCTGATCGTCGGCCCACGGCGGTGCGACCGAATACTGCAGCAGCCGTCGTTCACTCTGTCTTGAGTACTGGCGGGCCGCCGCGCGGGCCGCCGTACTGCACCCACACTTTCTTGTTCATCATGACGATCGTCTTACCATCCGCGGTTTCCATTTCGACGCCATCACGCATTTCGATCTTCTTGCCGTGAGCGTCCATCATGCGACCCGTACCGTCGGGGTGCAGGTACAACGTCGAACCGTCCTCGAGTTCGATCTTTTCTGCAGGCGGCTCGGCGGCATACGCCAAAGAGGTGAGAGAGCATGTCAGTACCAATGCAACGAAGACGCGCTTCATAAGCCTTCCTGTGTAGGTGGATGGAATGTCCCCAGCGGGGATTGGATTGCCCGACAAGCCGAAAGCAACTTCAATGCCAACACTGAAAAGTAGCGCGGCGGGCGCGAGTCGTACTCGTCATTGGTAAACAGTCGGCGGCTGTCGCACCACACGAGTGCATTCGTGACGGCGACGCACTCGCGTTGCACACGACTCGAAACGACACACGCTCCAAGCAGCAGCACGAGAGGGCTGCGGAAGTGTTCGATGGCCAGAGTCCACGCCGACGCGGTCCGCCCCTTTTTGATCTCGTTGGGACCGAACCGCGCGAGCCCTCCTTGGACATCAAGCCCATGCATACGTCGGAAGCCATTGTTGTGCGTCGCGGTATCTCACCCGCTGATGTATCGGTCACGGTGCGCGCGTCGGGTCCCGCGCCGGCAGCGCAGCGTCGACTCGACCCGATCGGAACTGGCGCCTGCGCCACACGGCGTAAGCTGCCGGCAGCACGAGCAGCGTCAGAAACAGACACGACCACAGGCCGCCCACGACGGGAGCAGCGGTTCGCGCCGAGAGATCCGCCCCGACGCCGGATTCCCACAGCAGTGGCATGAGTCCGAGCACCGTCGTCGCAACCGTCATCAGCATCGGCCTCAGACATTTCGCGGCGCCTTCGACAACGGCGGAATCGACATCATCGACGCTGCGCAGTTGGCCGCGCTCCCGCGCGTTCTGGTACGCCTGATCCAGGTACACGACGACGATGATCCCCGTTTGCGCTGCGACCCCGCCCACCGCGATCAGTCCGACCCAAACGGCGGTAGAGAGGTTGTAGTGCAGCAGGACGAGGAGCCAGACGCTGCCGGCGATCGCAAAGGGCAGGCTCAGCAGCACGAGTCCGGTCTGCGCCCAGCCGCGCAATGACAGGTACAGCAGCCCGACGATCAGGACCAGCGTGAGCGGGAGCACGACGCGCATACGCGCTTCCATTTCCGCCATGAACTCGTACTGCCCGGTCCACGTCAGGCGGTAGCCGGCCGGCAGGTTCAAGCGCTCGCGGACCAGCCGCTTTGCGTCGTCCACCCAGCCACCGAGGTCACGCTGCGAGCCGTCGATGTCCGCAAAGACGTAGCCGACCAGATCGCCGTTCTCGTTCTTGATCATCGGCGGGCCGGTGACCACACGAACATCGGCCAGCACGCCGAGCGGGACGGTCGGCGCGCTTTGCTGCCAGCGATCCCACACCTCGCCACGCTGCGCCGTGTCCGGCGCACGCTCCGACGAGTTCCCGTCCATGGTTGCGCCGGTACCCATCGCGCCGCCGCCCATCGCTGCGCCGGTTCTCGACCGCACCCCACTCTCGATCATCGACGCGGCGCCCCGTCCCGACTCGTTCGCGCCGCCGAACGAAATCGCCTCGACCGCGGGAACCGGCACGAGAATGTTCCGCAGCGCTTCGGGATCGGCGCGGAAGTCGGTGCCGTAGCGCACGTTCACCGAGTAGCGGGCACGACCGTCGATGACGGTCGCGACCGGCATGCCGCCGATGGTGGCTTCGACGATGTCGAGTACATCCTTCACGGCCAGGCCGTAACGCGCGATGAGGTCGCGATTCGGCACCACGTCGATGTATTCGCGCCCGGTCTGCCGCTCGGCAAACGTGCTGCGGGTTCCGCTGACGCCACGCAGCAGTCCTTCGAGTTCGAGACTCACGCGCTCGATTCCGGGCAGGTCGGGACCGAACACCTTGATACCCACGGGCGTGCGGACACCGGTTGTCAGCATGTCGATCCGCGTGCGGATCGGCG
>CAYUMA010000083.1:0-1643 GCA_964445675.1 uncultured Pseudomonadales bacterium
ACAAGCCATGGCTCGATCAACAGTTCATCGACGAACTCGGCGGACGCAAGGAAATGTCCGCGTACATGACCGCGCATGGCTTCGAATACAAGATGAGCGCCGAGAAGGCTTACTCGACGGATTCCAACATTCTCGGTGCCACACACGAAGCGAAGGACCTGGAGTTTCTCAACAACGGCATCGACATCGTCCAGCCGATCATGGGCGTCGCGTTCTGGCGCGACGACGTCGTCGTCAAGCCCGAGGTCGTGACGGTGCGCTTCGACGAAGGGGAGCCAACCGCGCTGAATGGCGAGACGTTTGCCGATGCGCTGGCTCTGTTCACGCGCGCCAACGAGATCGGCGGGCGGCACGGTCTGGGCATGTGCGACCAGATCGAAAATCGCATCATTGAAGCGAAGAGCCGCGGGATCTACGAGGCCCCCGGCATGGCGCTGCTGCACGTGGCGTACGAGCGGCTCGTCACTGGAATCCACAATGAGGACACGATCGAGCAATACCGGACCAACGGTCGCCGCCTCGGTCGGCTGCTGTATCAAGGTCGCTGGTTCGATCCGCAGTGCATGATGTTGCGCGAAACCGCCCAACGCTGGGTTGCACGAGCCGTGAGCGGCGAAGTCACGCTGCAACTGCGGCGCGGCAACGATTATTCGCTGCTCGATACAACGAGCCCGAACCTGACATACCACCCCGAGCGCCTGACGATGGAAAAAGGCGAAGGCGAATTCACGCCGCAGGACCGCATCGGCCAACTGACGATGCGCAACATGGACATCATCGACACGCGCGAAAAGCTGGCGATTTACTCGCGCGTCGGATTGCTCGGCGCGGACGCAGGCGGCGACGTGTTATTGCTGCCCACCAGCGACGATTGATTCGTCGGCCATCGCGCGGAGAGATTCTTTCACCCGCGTCGACCAGTGTCGCCAACAGCCGTGTTAAGGTACGACCTCGTGTGGAGAATCGTGTGTCCGAGGGTACCCCGATCGCGGCTCGTTTCCGCGGTTATCTGCCGGTTGTCGTTGATCTGGAGACCGGCGGGTTCAATCCCAGCGGCGACGCTATTCTCGAACTTGCCGCGGTACCGGTCAGCTACGATGGCGTCCGGTTGACGCAGACCCAGGTGTTGCACTACCACGTCGCGCCGCTGCCCGGCACCAACATGGATCCCGCTTCGCTGCGGTTCACCGGCATCGATCCGTATCACCCGCTGCGCAAGGCCAGATCCGAACCCGAGGTATTCCACGATTTTTTTCGCGAGGTCCGCAAGGGGCTGAAGCACAGCGGCTGCAATCGGGCAATCGTCGTCGCTCACAATGCCGCGTTCGACCACCAGTTCATCATGTCCGGCGCCAATCGCAACGGCATCAAGCGCAATCCGTTCCATCCGTTTTCGTTCATCGACACGGCGTCCCTGGCCGCCGTCGCATACGGGCAGACGGTGCTCAGCCTCGCCTGCGAGCGCGCTGGAATTCCGTTCGACAGCAATGAAGCGCACTCGGCGCTATATGACGCAGAGGTCACCGCAGCGCTCTTCTGCGGCATCGTCAACAGGTGGCAGGACATGGGCGGCTGGCCGCCCACGTGATCGCGCTACTTCGCGTCGGCGCTCGCGGCCGCGTTCTTGGCCCGGGCCGCAGCGC
>CAYUMA010000084.1:0-1680 GCA_964445675.1 uncultured Pseudomonadales bacterium
TATGATCTGAGCGCTGCGGATGTCGCTGTCATCCGCAAGCGGATGGTCGCGATGGGACTGCCGGTAGGCAACGAGACGGACGATCAGATCCGCGCCGCGATGCATCAGCGCGCGCAGGATTTCCGCGACAAGGCGCCGCTCTCCGCGAGCCAGGCCGCGAACATCATCCTCGACGGTGTCCGCGAAGATCGCTGGCGGATTCTCGTCGGTGACGATGCGAAGGTCCTCGATCGGATGGTCCGCGATGCGCCTGAGCGCGCGTACGAGGTCGATTTTCTGACCGCGCTGCGCGGCCAGGGACACTTGGGATCCTTGACCTCTTAGGAGCGCCACCAGTAAACCGTTAGGGCCCGTGCGCGCGCACGTGCGCCGGCTTGACAGTGCCCGGAGAGCGGAATACAAAGGCGCTGCGTTGCCAGTAGACACGTGCAACGCCCCCGCTGATTAACGGTTTTTGACGGTCATGGCCGGCGAGATTGACGACGACGAGGACGATTCCGATATGCCGCTATCCGAAGAGGGTCTCGATGATCTTGAGGGCGACGGCGACACAGAAGACGAGAGCGTTCCACTGGATCCGCGTGAACGCGCGGCCCGCTCGCTGGAGATTCGCCGCGCGATCGAATCGCGCATCGAGGAGCGCAGGCTGCGCAGCGACCTGGACTATCTCGAGTCCGATGCCGACCCGGAGGATGACGAACTCGATCCTTGAGTCGTCCGGGTTCGCGCACCCGCGTTGAAATCACCGACTCCCGTTCCGCCCGTTCGAGATCTTGTGCTGGTCGGCGGTGGCCACAGCCACGTGCTGGCGTTGCGCCGCTTCGCGATGCGCCCGCTCGCCGGGGTGCGCATCACGCTGATCTCGCGTGAAATCCACACGCCGTACTCCGGCATGCTGCCGGGTCATATCGCGGGTCATTACGGGTACGACGACATCCACATCGATCTGGGTCCGTTGGCGCTCGCGGCCGGCGCGCGGCTGATCGCGGCCGCCGTCGTGCATATAGATGTGCGCAACCGGGGCGTCGAACTCGAGCGCCACCCGAGCATGCGCTTCGACGTGCTCTCGCTGAACTGCGGCGCCGCGCCCGGGTTTGCGCAGCTGTCGATGCCGACGACAGCGATTCCGGTGAAACCCATCGGCGGCTTCCTGCCGCGCTGGCGCGCCTTGCTCGACTCGTTGCTCGCGCGAGCGGCCGGTGAACGCAACGTCCGCGTCGTCGTCGTCGGTGGCGGGGCGGGCGGCGTCGAACTCGCACTCGCGGTGCACCATGGCCTGGTTGCAATTGCGCCGTCGGCGCGCGTGGCGCTCGTGACCGCGGGAGCGCGGCTGCTCGACGGCCACGCAGCCGGTGTTCGAGAGCGCTTCGAATCGCTGCTGCACGCGCGTGGCATCGAGGTACTGAAGCAGTTCACGGTCGTCGGCGTCGACGCACTCGGCGTGACGGACAACGCCGGGCGCCGCGTCGCCGGCGATTTCGTGCTGTGGGTCACCGGTGTGGCGGCACCGCGCTGGCTCGCCGACAGTGGACTCGCGCTCGACGCGCACGGTTTTGTCACGATCGACGCAACATTGCGGTCGACGTCGCACGCGGACGTGTTTGCGGCCGGCGACGTTACCTCGATGGTCGGGCAACCGCGCCCGAAATCGGGCGTGTTTGCCGTACGGCAGGGCCTTGT
>CAYUMA010000085.1:0-4788 GCA_964445675.1 uncultured Pseudomonadales bacterium
GCCGGTCGCCCCAGTCGAAGTCGAGCCAACGCACGTCCTCCTGGATCGATTCGACGTATTCCTCGTCTTCTTTCAGCGGATTCGTGTCGTCGAAGTGCAGATAGCAGACGCCGCCGAACTCCGCGGCAACGCCGAAGTTCAGGCAGATGCTCTTCGCATGGCCGATATGCAGATAACCATTGGGCTCCGGCGGGAACCGCGTGATCACGCGACCGGTGACGATGCCGGCGTCGACATCGTGCCGGATGCGGGAGCGAATGAAGTCGCTGGGCTCGTTGGGCTTTTCCCTGTTTTGGGACGGATCGGCCGACATGACGTGGCGTGGCTCATCGGTGAAACGCGCCGCATTGTAGCGGATTGCTCGCGTGCATTTGTTCCGCATCGCGAGCGGCATGCGGCCCCTCGCGTACACCGCGCCGGCTTGCGTAGTCGCATCATGCGGCGTCAAAAGAATCGTCATGGATGGAGCAGTCGTGGCGGCGGTACTCGAATTACACGAACGGCCCGACACGCTGACGCGCTACTGCAAGATGCTGCGCTCGCTGGGCGTCGAGTCGCACGCGCTGTCCGTCGCGTGCGGTGCGGCGAACAGTTGTGCGCTCGACGGCTACGCACTGGTTCTGCTCGTGGCGGCGCCGCATGGTGAGGCGCCGTCGCCAGCGTTGCAGCAGCTGCTGACACGCTGCGGTGCGATGCCGGTACTCGCGCTCCTCGACACAGTTCAGCACACGCGTCACGCCGAATGGTTCGACTGCGGCGTGCACGCGCTGGTCCTCACGCCGGTTGCGTGTTCAACGCTCGCTCGACAGATTCATGCACTGCTGAGATTGGCGCAGCCGGCGCAAGCGACCACGGTGCGTCTGGCACCGGGCCTCACGCGAATCGAGCGGCGCGTCCTCGAACTACTCGCATCCCAACCCGGACAGCCGTTTTCCCGCGCCGCGATCCTCGGGCGCATCTACGACGATCATCGCGTCGTGTGCGAGCGCACCGTCGATGCGCACATCAAGAATCTGCGGCGCAAGTTGACCACGGCGCCGGGCGGCGCCGTGGTCAGAGCAGTTTACGGAGAAGGCTACGTGTACGAATGCCACGGTCGCGTCAGTTGAACCGCCGCGTCGCCAGATAGCATAGGTAGGCCAGCGCCGCACAACTCACCGTACCGAATACCGATACGAGTCCTCCGTCGAGGGTCGTCGGCGGTCGCACAATGATCATGCCGACGGCCGCGATCAGCATTGCAAGAAACAACGCGCAAAGTCCTGCATAGACCTGCTTCGGCACCGACAACCGGCCCCTCGTATCCCAATGGCCGGTCAGCGAACCGGCCCACCGGAACATCAGCACCGTCAATCCGATCGCAATTGACTCACCGAGCATCACCCCGAGAGCAACCTTGACCGACACGGCATCCCAACGCACGTGAGTTATCCGCCAGATGCCCCAGATACCCCACACACTCAGTGCCGCAAATGCCACGCCGATCACGCCGCAGACGTGACCGATCGCGCTCGCGATCGGCTTTGGAACTTCATCGTCCGTCACATCGCGGCCCCGCTCCAGGCGTTCATCCACTGCTTGCCTTGGTACAGGTCGGTTCCGAACGAATCACCCGAGACGCCTTGCCACGCCGAATTGAGGATGAGACCCCCGCCATACCCAAACCCGTAAGCGATTCCGGCCGCACCCATGGCGTTTCGCAACGCCAGTCCTGCTTCAATACCAGTAATGCTGACGCCACCAATCTTGATGAAATCCGCTCCGCCGCCGACTTGATCGATCTCTTCCTGAGAAAGTGTCCACATGTTCTCATCCTCATGTCCGTTGATGGTTTGGGTCCTACGACCCGACTGTGAAACTACGCGCCTGCGTGACGCATTGACATCGCTCCACCCGTTTATTCATTGCTTTTTCACATTCTGTTACCCGATCCGGGTCGCCTGACATATTCACAATGGCGCGACCGCTAAGACATCTGCGTCGTCTGCGGCAGAGCCGCGCCGACCGCGTCGCGTGGAATCGCCCCCAACTTCTTATAGAGACTGGAATCTTTTCCATCGCCGCCGCCGGGGATTCGAAATCCCCGCAGCCCCGGCCCCACTTCGCCATCGCCGATGCCGGAAACACCGCCGCTGACTCGATCGATCTCTGCCTGAGACAATATCCGCATGTTCTCGTCCTCCTGCCTTGTTCTGCATTGATGACCGTCTGCGAAACTACCCGATCATCTCGCCGCCGCCAACGGCGTTACCAGCGAATTCATTGGCTTTTCACATTCCGTCACTCGCGTGATATCAAACTGACATCACCGTGATAGCGCGGTGATGTCATCACCAGCTCGTGGATCCACAGCCAGTGCGCCCATTGGGACGGGTATTGGCGGATCTGTTGCTCCGCCACTGACCATAGCTGCTGCGTGATCGCACCAACCCGCGCCTTGCGCGCATCGGCCGACTCGCGTTGCGGCGATCGCGCCGGCAGCACCGGCATCGCCTCCACGCACGATGCACCCGAAGCATCGTAGTGCGTAAAGATCGGCAGGATGTCCGCGTGCCCGAGCACCGCGAGTTCCGCCGGTCCGCTGACGACGCGCGCCGGTCGAGCAAGAAACTCGACGGGTGCGGCCCGACCAAAACGTGGCGGTAAGTCGTAGAGCACGACGACGATGGCGCCGCGTCTGAGCTCCCGGATCGCGACAACCGCGGCGCGATCACCGGTGCGCAATACCGTCAATGGAAGTTCGCCCGACGTGATGCGCGCAAACGCGCGCTCCTCGACCGCATTCCATTGTTTGCGGCGCACGACAAACACACGTTTGCCGGACGGCGCAACTACACGCAGCTGCCGCAACCCTTCGAGATAGTCGCCCAGGTGAATCGTCGCGACGACGATGCCGCGCGGACACGTCGCGAGGTACGCGCCGACGTCCCGCGCGTCCACAAACTCACCGCGTCCAACGTCGGCACCGACGTCAGTCCAACTGCGACTCTCCAAATGCCTATAGAAAAACCAGTCATAGAGCAGCCGTCTTGCAGAGTCCGCCGGCTCTCCCAACAGTTCTTCGAAGGCGTAGCGTAGCGGACCCGTATGCAACGGCAACAGCGTCCGCGCCAGCCCGCGCGCCAGCAGCCTTCTACCCCGCAGCGTCGGGTCGAGCGGCGCGATGCAGCGCAGCGTGGCGACGGCGGAGAAGTACTTCGCGGTGGGGTCTTCCTCGCGGGAACGTGACATGGAGTTACCTCGACAATGAAGCCAACGGATGGCAAAGGCCCGGCAAAAACACTGTTTCGCGACGCGGCGGTTGCGTTTCACTCCGCGGCCCGATTGGGCTCGCCGCGGATGACGCACAGCCTGTCGATCAGCACGATGACGTTGTTGCTGACGGCGATCGTCTTCGCATTCGGCGGATTCATTGCGTGCGGTCATTACGCGCGCAAGGAAACCGTCGACGGTTTTCTCGAGCCCGACCGCGGCGTGATCCGCGTCTTTCCGCAGCGCGCCGGCGTCATCAGCGACGTTCGCGTCGCGCCCGGCCAAAGCGTCGAGCGCGACGACGTCCTCTTCAACGTCGCGGATCTGCAATCGCTGGCGGATGGGTCCGATGCAGACCGTGAGTTGTTGCTGCATTACGACGACGATCGCGCCGCGCTCGTGGCGATGCGCGAACGCGAAACGCGCCGTTTCGACCTCGAACGTATCGCAGTCGACGCGCAGCGCATCACTCTCGAACAACAGATCGACGCACTCGAGCAACTCGGCGCGGTGCAGTCCGAACAGGTCGCGCTCGCCGACCAACAGCTCGCAGCGCTGCGCACGCTGCACGAACGCGGCGCGCTGCCGACGCTCGAATGGCTCGCGCGGCACGGCGCACATCTGCAGATTCGCGAGAAGCTCTCGACGACGCGACAGATGCGCAAGCACCTGGACGGCGAGCTCGCAGCGCTGACGGCGCGGCGGCGCGAGGCGCCGCTCGAACACGCACAACGTCTCGCCGACGTCGACACGCGTGCGTCCGCGCTGGCGCAATCCGAGGTCGCGGTGCGGGCGCGCCGCAACTTCGAGGTGCGCGCGCCGGTCAGCGGGCGCGTCGTCACGGTACAGCGCAGTGTCGGCGACCGTGCTTCACCGCTCGACGTCGCTGTCACGATCATCCCGGAGGATTCGACACTGATCGGCCGGTTGCTGATCCCGACGAGCGCAATCGGCTTCATCACGCCGGGCCAGGAGGTGCGGATTCGCTTCGACGCGTTTCCGTATCAGCACTTCGGCGTGTTTCCCGCTGTGATCCACGAGGTGGCGCGCGGCGTCTTATTCAGCGGCGACGGCCTGGGTCCGCTGCGCGTCACACAGCCCGCGTACCCGGCGACGGTCGCGTTGGGCGGTCAATCGATGGTGGCAGGCCAGCGTGACGTTGCGCTGCAATCCGGCATGCTGTTCAGCGCCGACATCGTGCTGGAGCAACGCAGCATTCTCGAATGGTTGCTCGAACCGCTGCTCACAATGCGGGGACGGGCATGACGTCGCAGTCACCGGCAGCGCACTTGCGGCGACGCTTGCCGGTGCTGTTGCAGACCGAAGCTTCCGAGTGCGGCCTCGTATGCCTCGCGATGGTGGCGGCGTATCACGGCAACGAAAGCGACGTGCTCGCGTTGCGCCGCACGCACGGCGCGTCGGTGCGCGGCTGGTCGCTGCAACGGTTGATCGCCGCGGGCGAAGCGACCGGCTTGAACGCGCGGCCACTGCGCGTCGACATCGACGAACTCAAGCGCCTGGCGTGTCCGGCGATCC
>CAYUMA010000086.1:0-2952 GCA_964445675.1 uncultured Pseudomonadales bacterium
CTGCAATACCGGCCAGTCGCTGCCCCACATCAGACGGTGCGGTCCAAATGCGTCGAGCAACACGTCGACGTACGGCTTCAGCGTCTCGGCGCTCCAACCGGAAGCGGCCTGAGTAACGAGGCCAGAGAACTTGCAGAACGCGCGTGTATGCCGCGCGATCGCGCGGATCTGCGCCGCCCAGGTGTCGATCTCGCCGGAGGCAATCGGCGGCTTGGCGCCGTGATCAACGACAACGTCGAGGTCCGGATGTTGTTCGAGGAAACGCAGCAGTACCGGCAGATGGCGCGGCGTCACGAGTGCGTCGAACGTCAGGTTCGAACGCTGCATCGCCGTGAGCGCGGGTGCGATCGATGCGCGTAGCAGCCAGGCGTCGTCGCTGAGGTCCTGCAGCATCGGCCGCAAGCCGACCAAGCGCGGCTGCCGCGCGAGCGCCTCGATCTTCGCCACCGCGTCCGGCGCTTCGAGGTCCGTCCAGCCGACGATGCCGCCGATGAACGGATTGCTCCGGGCGAGTTCGAGCAGGAACTCGGTTTCGGCGTCGCTCGGCGCGGCCTGGACGACGACGGTGCGATCGATTCCCGAACGCTTCAATTGGGGGGCCAGATGCTCGGGCAGGAAATCGCGGAAGAGAGCCGGATATTCGTGCGCCGTCAACCACCCGTAGTCGGCCCTGTCGAGCTGCCAGAAGTGTTGATGCGCGTCGATTCGGAGCATAGTTTCGGTACGCTACAGTAGCCGTGCGCGTGACTGCTAGTATGGCGCCATGAATACACTTTCTTCCCCCACACAGTTCGAACAGCTCGTCTTCGACAATCGGTTCGTCCGCGATTTGCCGGCGGATCCGGAGGCGGCGAACTTCCGCCGGCAGGTTGCCGGCGTTTGTTTTTCGCGCGTGCTGCCCACACGGGTCGCGCGGCCGGGACTCGTTGCGTACTCCGCGGACGTCGCCGACATTCTCGGCATCTCGCGGCAGACGTGCGACTCCGCCGAGTTTCTGGAGATCATGGCGGGCAATCGCGTGCTGCCGGGCATGGATCCGTACGCGACCTGTTATGGCGGTCATCAATTCGGCAACTGGGCCGGCCAATTGGGCGACGGGCGTGCGATCAACCTCGGCGACGTCGTCAATTCGCACGGCGAGCGCTGGGCGATGCAGCTCAAAGGGGCGGGCCCGACACCGTATTCACGCACGGCGGATGGCCTCGCGGTGCTGCGTTCGTCGATCCGTGAGTTTTTATGCAGCGAGGCGATGTTTCATCTGGGCGTGCCGACCACGCGCGCGCTGAGCGTGGTGACGACCGGTGAACAGGTCGAGCGCGACATGCTGTATGACGGACATCCGGCGCTGGAGCCGGGCGCGGTCGTGTGCCGCGTCGCCCCTTCGTTCACTCGTTTTGGCCACTTCGAGATCCTCGCCGCGCGCGGCGAGACCGACCTGCTGCGGCGTTTCGTCGACTTCACGATCCGTACCAGCTTTCCCGAGTTGGGCGATCCTGCCGCGGGTTCTGCCGAATCGATTTATCTCGCGTGGTTCGCCGAGGTGTCGCGCCGCACGGTTGCGATGATCGTGGAGTGGATGCGCGTCGGCTTCGTCCATGGCGTGATGAACACCGACAACATGTCGGTGCTGGGCTTGACGATCGATTACGGCCCGTACGGATGGCTCGAAAATTACGATCCCGACTGGACGCCGAACACGACGGATGCAGGCCAGCGCCGGTATCGATTCGGGCAGCAGCCCGCGATTGCACAGTGGAATCTGTTGCAGCTCGCGAATGCGATTTATCCGTTGATCGGCAAGGCCGAGCCGCTGGAGGACGTGCTGCGCGATTTCAGTCGGCGCTACACGCAAGTGTGGCAGTCGATGCTGACCCGCAAACTCGGACTGCAGCGCTTCGAGCCGGCGGATGCCGGGCTCTTCAGCGAACTGGAGGCCGTGCTGCAATCGGTCGAAACCGACATGACGATCTTCTTCAGGCGCTTGGCGACGGTCGACACACGTGCCTCGAACACCGATTCGCTGGCGCAGCTCGCCGATGCCTTCTATGTGCCCGAACAACTGACCGGCGACGCACGCCACCGCATCGAGCGATGGCTCGTTAGCTACATTGCGCGGTTGCGCGAAGACGGTGTCGACTCGGCGACGCGCCGGGCGAACATGGATGCAGTGAATCCGAACTTCGTACTGCGCAACTACCTTGCGCAACTGGCGATCGACAAGGCACAACTGGGCGACTACTCGATGGTCAGGGAACTGCTCGACGTGTTACGCAACCCCTACGCCGAACAACGGGGCCACGAGGCGTTTGCCGCCAAGCGCCCGGAATGGGCCAGGCGCCGGGTCGGTTGTTCGATGTTGTCCTGCAGCTCCTGAGGAAGTGGACGCCCCTCGACGGGGACGTCAGCAGCGGGCCTACTTCGGGCCGTCGGTGGCTTCAGCGTCACTCGCCCGCTGCAGGATCGCGTCGAGGTCCGCATCGGTTGCTTCGTCGTCCACCCGCACCGGTTTGATCGACGTCACGTTGATCTTTTCGAGCGCATCGAGTCGTGCCTCGACGTCGCTGCGATCGACCGGTTCAGAGCCGTAAGCGAACGTCGCGATCGCGAACGTTGCCGCCGCGAGAATCAGCGATTTCATATGTGTTGCTCCCCTGTGTAGTGATAGTCGGTCGGTTCGTCGCGCTGTGCCGAGTCTGCCGCGGATTCCGCGTGGTCCCAGATCCCCGTCTCGTTGATCGAGAACAGGAAGCGATAGTTGTTCTGGCGCCGCTGCGGTCCGCCGTCGACGTCGAGAATAAAAACCTCATCGTCCAGCCGGACCACCGTGACCGCGTGGTAATCCTGAACATCGCGGTCCCACGTGATTGCGATGCGCAGATCGTCCGCTGCAAAGCCGACCTGGCGCAGCAGAAAGTATTTGGCGATCGCGAAATCTTCGCAGTCGCCGCCGAG
>CAYUMA010000087.1:0-2105 GCA_964445675.1 uncultured Pseudomonadales bacterium
CATGTTCTCGAGGTGAATGTCGCTGAGCGGCACTTCGCGCACGGCCAGCACCAGCTTGCGGCGCTCCTTGAGCACGACATCCGCGGCGCGGTGAATCAGGTTGTCGCCGAACCCCTGCGCGATCGCGGCCAGCGTGCGCGCGCTGCACGGCGCGATCACCATGCCCATGGTCAGAAACGATCCGCTGGCGATTTCCGCACCCTGATCGGTGAGCGGGTGCACCACCGACGCGAGCTTGTTGACCCGATCGGGGGTGTAGGACGTTTCATGCACGAGGGTGCGCACACCCCATCGGCTCATCACCAGGTGCGTCTCGATACCGGTGTCCTGCAGCATCTCGAGCAGCCGGACCCCGTAAATGGTTCCGCTCGCGCCCGTGATGGCGACGATGAGCCGGCGTGGTGGCTGGTCGGGGTGTGGCATCGATGCCGTGCCTCAAACTGTACCACCACCGAGGGTTACCAGCCGATGCGGAGTCCGGTCGTCCACGACGTGCCTGAGTAGGCGCCGCCGTCGTTGGCACGATCGCGCATTTCTGCGAACTGAACACCGCTCTGCAGCTTCAGCCGGTGTGCGTAGAAGAAGTAATTCACGCCGACGTAGCCCTCGTTGAACTGGTCACCGGATCCTCGAGCGACCCGGTTTTCATACGTCGCCAGCCCAAGGCCGTTCGGGCCATCGCTATCGAGGAACGTGTAGCGCGCGACCAGCTGCAGCTTGTCGGTCACATTGAAAAACGGCATGGCCATCACGCCGAGCAGATTCCGTTGCCCGAGGTATCCCACCGTCTTCGACACATCCGTGCGCACACCCCAGCGCCCTTCCTCGAGCCTGAAATGGACCGACATGGTGTGCTCGGAGCGCTTCGTAAACGTGTTGTTCGCGTCCGGGTGTTGATACAGGTAGTTGCCCGTGAGCAGCGCTTCCTTGACGGCCAGCTTCTTCGCGAAGTCGTAGCCCAGCACGCCAAGGGTGAACACGCTGCCGTTGAAGCGGCCGAACTCACGGGTCATGGCCCCCGACGAATACACGCCGGCGCGATAGTTCCACGGCGCGGCGCGGCCCGACACGCTCACGCCGGGCATGTATTCCTGCGAAAACCAGATGTTGTTCGCCAGGTTGCTCCGGTCAATGGTGATCAGCTCTTTGCTCGACGTGGCGCCTTCTTGCGTAAAGGGAATACTCTGCTTGCCGACCGTGATGACCGCTTTCGGGTGCTTCTGCCACGCGACGTACGCGTCGGTGATGCGCACGTAAAACGGATCGCGCTCCTGCGGATTCACTTCGATCTCGGTGTGCACCAGGTAGTCGCGAAACATCGTGATCCGCGGTCCGAACCGGACGCGGCGGATGTTCGATTCATCGTGATCGCCCTGGTCGGCGCCGAGCATCACGAGATCATGCTGAAAGCGGCCGGTGAACAACACCCGCTGCACGACAGGGTTTGACTTGTCGTCGTACCAGTCGGTCACGTTCGCCCAGATCTTGTCGTAGGTCGACGGCGGTTTGGGGGCCGGCTTCTGATCGCTGCCTTGTGCCCATGCCGTGACCGGCAGCCAGGCGAGTGCGACGAGTGCCATCGCCACGATTCTCAATTCCATGGCTCGAGCGTACGAAACCAAGATGTTACACATGTTTCGTCAATGTGAATTCTGTGTAACAACAAAGCTAGGGTGCCTGGGGTGCCTTAGGTGCCGGGTGCCAAAGGGTGAGTGCCAGATAAGTCACGATAGAAGTGCCGAGTGCCGGGAGCGTGGCGCCAATCGGCGTCGCGAGTTTGTATACGGCAAATCCCAGGGCCCATGCGGCGACGCCGTTCACATTGAAACGAGGCAACCGCTCGGTTGCATAGACCGCTTCGACATCCACACGTCTCCGCAACAGCACGAAGTGGGCGAGGAAGACGCCGCCGACCGGGACCAGCACCGAGCCGAGCAGCACCATCAGCTCCGCAAATCGATCGAGCCACACTGAAGACAGCAGCCCGAGCGCGGTCCCGATCAAACCAATCGTCCAGACCGATGCCGCGCTGGGTGTTTGCGGCACGAGCGTACGCCACGCCAGCGACGACAGGTAGATATTGACGAAGTTGGTGGGGACCGTGG
>CAYUMA010000088.1:0-9966 GCA_964445675.1 uncultured Pseudomonadales bacterium
GGGTCAGGCACGTCCAGGATCGCGAGAATCGGAAAGTACGTCACCATCGCCAACGGGACCACGAAGGTGAAGAACCGCTGGAAGTGTTTCTGGTAGATCGCCATCGGGTACTGCGCCGTCTCGACGCCGCCATACGTCAACATGTTCATGATCTCGAGCGATTCCGTCGTCCAGAACGACATCACGGCGCCCAGAATCACGAGACCGTAGAAGAACAGAAACGTCGCGATGAGCGTAAAAGCGAGCAACGCGAGCCGCGCTGCGCTCCAGTCGATCGCGAGCTGATCGCACGCCCACAACAACACGAACAATCCCTGCAGCAGCCGGCCGACGCGAAAGAGCGTGAATTCGTGGCCGGCGAGTTGCAGCACGGTGCTGCGCGGGCGCAACAACAGTCGGTCGAAGTTGCCGGTCTTGATGAACTGCGTGCCGAACAGATCGAAGCCGCGCGCCAACGCATCGGTGAACGCGAAGCTGATGTTGACGACGCCGTAGAAGAACGCGACCTGCGGCAACGTCCATGGCGTTAAGTTGCCGAACCGGTCGAACAACGCCCAGATACCGAACATCTCGACGCCCGTAGTGACCAAATGGCCGAGCGACATCAGCAGGAACGACACGCGGTATTGCATCTGCGCGCGGATCGATACGCCGATCATTCGTCCGTACAGACTCAACGCAGCGATCATTTCATCCGCCCTGCACGACGACACGGGACTTCGCGTGCGCCATCAGCGCGTAGCCGGCGGCCACGATCAACACCGTCCATGCGCACTGTTGCACGATTTCGAGTACGGCCGAATCGGGAGCGATGTTGCCGCCGTAGATCCGGAACGGGACATCGGCCAAACCACGAAACGGCTGCCAGTACAGGAACGGTTGCAACCAGTCCGGAAACAGCGGCAGCGGCACGACGAGGCCGGACAATACGATGACGATACCGGTCATCAGCGTGTTGAAGCCGCGTCCGGACAGCGTCCAGATCAGTGCCACGTGCATCAACATCGTCACCGCCGAGGCGAGCGCCACCGTTACCGTCAACGAAAACAGGAAAAAAACCGCACTCGCCAAGCTCGCAGGAGGCGGCAACGCCCATGTGCCGAGGCCGATCAACGGCAGCACGAGGCCCGCGAACACGATCATCGGAATCATCCGCAGGAACGTCGTCCCGGTGCGCAGCGCCACCGTCCGCGCATACCACAACGCGTAGAGATCGACCGGCCGCAGCAACTCGTACGCGACCGCCCCACTCATCATCTTTTCCTGCAGCTCCGCGTCGACGTTCCACGGCAGCAGACCGAGCAATGCCTGACCGAGCCAGACATACGCAACAATCTGCGGCAGGCTCATAGGCGATGCATGATGATTCGCGGCGAAAAACGCACCGAGGATCATCAACTTGATCGCCCCCCAGAACAGTTGGGTGCTGAAACCGGCGAATGCCGCCGCGCGATATTGCAGCAGCATCCGGAACCGCGCAGAGAGCACGGCCACGTAAGGCCGCAACACGGCGGGCTTTGCCCGCCCTGCGTCACCCACGACTGCTCTCGTACACCCGCGCGATGATCTCTTCGATCGGCGGATTCTCGACCACGAGATCGTGCACGGCGTACTGCGCCGTCAACTGCGCGACAAAGCCCGCGGCGCGGCGGCCTTCGATCGCGAACGTCACGCGGTTGCCCTGGCGAGCGACCAGCGCCTCGGCGAATCCGTCGGAAAGCGTTGGCGCTTGCTCGAACTCGACGGTCACCCGCCGCTCGGCGCCGTAGCGCACGCGCAGTTCCGCAACAGTGCCGTCGGACAGCAACGTGCCGTTGTTGATCACGATCAAGCGCTTCGACAAGGCCTCGATGTCGTCCATGTCGTGCGTCGTCAGCAGCACGGTGACGCCGCGCTCGTCGTTCAACCGCCGCACGAAATCGCGGATCGCGAGTTTCGACACCGCGTCGAGTCCGATCGTAGGCTCGTCGAGAAATACGATGCTGGGTTCGTGCAGCAGCGACGCCGCCAGATCGCAGCGCATCCGCTGGCCGAGGCTCAACTGGCGCACCGGCATGTCGAGCAGCGGCGCAAGATTCAGCAATTCGATCAGCTCGTCGCGAGTTCGCAGGAATCGCGCGGCATCGACCCGGTACATGTCGCGCAACAAATCGAACGACTCGGCCACCGGCAAGTCCCACCACAGCTGTGTGCGCTGGCCGAAAACGACGCCGATGCGGGCCACGTGCGCGACGCGGTCGCGCCACGGCACGAGGCCATTGATCGTACAACGACCGCTCGAAGGGGTGAGAATCCCGGAGAGAATCTTGATCGTCGTCGACTTACCGGCGCCGTTGGGGCCGATATAGCCAACCAGTTCGCCCGGTTCGATCGCGAACGACACGTCGTGCAACGCAACGATCTCGCGGTGGCGCCGACGGACGAGGCCGCGCACCGCGCCCAGCATGCCCGGGTCGCGCACGGCCACGCGAAAACGCTTCTCCAGGTTATCTACGAGGATCTGGGGCATCGCGGCCAACCGTCGAGGGCGGCGCATTGAATCACAAAGCCAAATTCGTTCCCATGCCGGCAGGCACCGGTTAGAGTCGATCCGTTCAACGGGGAATGAGCTCGATGGCTGTAGTTGCCGATCGCGTGATGCCGCCAGGTACCGCGCGCGTCGATACGTTCAAAGTCCGCGATGTCTTTCGCGACCGCGCGACGGCGGGGAAATTCGCTGCGGTGATCGGACTGCAGATGGGCCAGGTCTTTCCGGCCGCCTTCTTCGGCCTGATGCTGACGGCGATCTATCGCGAAAAAGGCCTGCCGCTCGACATGTTCTGGATCTTCATGTTGCCGAGCGTACCGACGTGGCTGCGGCCGCTGTGGGCGCCGCTCGTCGATGGCGTCGGTTCCACGCGTATCGGCCTGCGCAAGACCTGGTTCATCCCGTGCACGCTGTTCGGCGCCGCGGCGTATCTGTCGCTGGCGCTGTTCGAACCCGAGATTGCGACGCTGTGGATCATCATTTCCATCCTGGTCATCAAGACGACGTTCATGACGACCCAGGACATCGCGATCGACGGTTATATGGTCGAGAACCTGACCGATGCAGAGCGCGGCGCCGGCGCCGGACTGATGGAAATCGCCCGCCACATCGCACAGTTTTCGTCGTGGGCCGGCGTCGCGTGGGTGTACGGTACCTACGGCTGGCCCGCGGCCGTCACGACCGCTGCGGGTCTCTTGATCCTGTTTTCGCTGCCGGGGATCATCCGACGCGAACCGCCGCCTCCGCCGCAAGCGCAACGCCGGCGCGATCGCGGTGAACGCCCTAGCTTGATCCGGCTTTTGCGCCGCCCCGACTCGCGGTTGATCCTGCCGCTCGTGATGCTGGTCTCATTCGCCGGCGCGTTGATTCCGGCGCTCTACATCGCGTATCTCGTCGACGTGGGCTTCACCGTCAAACAGATCGGGCCGCTGATCCTCGCTCCGGCGACGCTCATCGGTTCGGTGATCGGGGCAACGTTGACGGTCGGCTTCCTGAATCGATTCGGCTACAAAGCGACCATTCTGGCATCGGCATGTCTGATGATTCCGACGGTGATTCCGATCGTGTGGATGGGTTCGCTCGAACAGCCGAGCCTGCTCATCGTATTCCTCGTGACCTTGAACGGCGTGGTGCTGCCGTCGTTCCTCGGCGTCGCGATGGCAGCATCGCGCCTGAAGTGGTCGTCGAAAACGCAAGCCGCAACTGACTACACGTCGTACGTCGTCGCTGCGACCGCCGCGGGCGCCGCGGCTCTCGGCGTCGGCGGCGTCGTGGCCGAGCACGTCGGCTGGTATGCGTATTTTCTCGGGTCCGGTGTATTCATCACGATCTGTTGTTTCGTGTTCTACCTGCTCTTCGACAAAATCGAAGCGATCGTCGATGCACGCGATGCCGCCGAACTCGCGCTCGAACCTCATTCGCCATCCCCGCATTCGTCATCTATAGGAGTTGCACATGCCGCTGGTTAATTACGAAGTTAAAGGCCACGTTGCGATCGTCACGTTGAATCGACCCGACGCGCGCAACGCGATCAATCCCGAGGTTGCCGTGCGGCTCGCCGACGCGTGGACCGCGGCGCGCGATGACGCAAACGTCCGCGTGATTATCGTCACCGGCACCGGCCAAGCATTTTGTGCCGGGGCCGACCTGGGCCAGCTGATTCCGATGATGTCGGGCGCGCGCAAACCGGAAAACGAATTCGATCATCGCGTGATCAAAGAACCCGGCATTACGTCGCGCGCGCTGTTGCGCAATTTCGATACTGAGAAGCCCGTCATCGCCGCGATCAATGGTCACGCGATCGCCGGCGGCATGGAGATGGTGCAAGGCACCGACATTCGTGTCTCGTGCCCCGAGGCGCGGTTCGGCGTGCAGGAAGTCAAATGGGCGATCTTTCCGGCGGGCGGATCCACCGTGCGCCTGCCGGCGCAGCTGCCGTTCGCCAAAGCAATGGAGCTGCTGCTGACGGGCGATCTGATCAGCGCCGATGAAGCGAAAGCGATTGGTTTTCTGAACTACGTCGTGCCCGCCGATCAGGTGATGGGCAAAGCGATGGAGATCGCCGAAAAAATCGCGGCGAACGGACCGATCGCGGTGAAAGCGATCCGCAAATCGGCGCGCGCCTGTCTCGGCGTGCCGGAACGCGACGCACTGAAAATCGAATCGGAAATTTCGGCGCCGGTGTTTCAGACCGAGGATGCGCGCGAAGGCCCCGCCGCGTTCATGCAGAAGCGCAAACCCGTCTACAAAGGCCGCTGATGAGCGAACGCGTCGCCATCCTCGGCGCTTCGGACAATCCGGCGCGTTACGCGTTTCGCGCGCTCGATTTACTGACGCGCCACGGCCACGAGGTAATGCTGGTGAATCCGCAGCTCACCGCCATCGCGGGTCGACCTTGTGTCGCGCGGCTCGAAGACATCGACGGCGACATCGACACGATCACGGTTTATTTGCGGAGCGAACTCTCCGAACCACTGGCAGATGCGATGCTCGCCGCCAAGCCCCGCCGGGTCATCTTCAATCCGGGCATCGAATCGCCTGTGCTGAAACGAACCCTCGAAGCCGCGGGCATCCGCGTGCAGTGGGAATGCACGTTGGTGTTGCTCAACAGCGGTCGCTTCGACGCCTGAGCGCGCATCGATGCCCGTCAACTATCGTTATGACGAGTCAGACAATCGGCTCATGACGCGCTGCGACGGCAACGTCAATCTTGCGGAAGTTGCCGAGCATTTTCGCAAGCTTGGCCGCGACGCCCGATTGAAGCCGCACTGCGACGTGCTGCTGGATCTTGCGTTTCTGACGCGACTGCCGAGCCCGGAGCAGGTCGACGACGTTGCGACGATGCTCGAAGACATGACTGAACTCGTGCCGTTCGGTCGCTGTGCGGTGATCGCCGGTGAGGAAATCGGCTTCGCCCTCGGCCGCATGTTCCAGGGGTTCACGTGGCCCTTGTTCACCGGAATTCGCCTATTCCGCTTGAATGGCGAAGCGATCGGCTGGCTCGACGCCGCGGCCGACTGACGTCAGAGATGCCAATCGATGGTCACGCCGAGGCGTCGCGGTTCACCCAACTGCGTGTAACCGGCCGCTGCGTAGTCGACTCGCGGATCGTTGCCGAATACGTAGCCGCGCACCTGGTAGTCCTCGTCCGTGAGGTTCTTCACCCAGGCAGTCACCCCCCAACGGTTCCGTTGTAGCCCCGCGTTCAGGTGCACGAGTTCGTACGGTTTGGATTGGAACGCGTTGCTGTCCGAAAAATAGAACGCGTCCTTGGCTTCGAGCGCAGCGCTGATGTACCAGCCGCCCTCGAAGTCATAACGGGCACTGCCGAAGAACTGATACGACGGCGCCTGCGCCTGCTGCCGGCCGTCGAGCTGCTGGCCCGCGCCGTTGACGAAGTCGTCGTATTGCGATGCCAGGAGCCCGAGGCTGCCGAACACCTCGAGCTGCGGCAGCGGGTGATACTGCAGTTCGGCTTCGATCCCGTAGTTGTCGCCCTGGGACGCGTTGCCGGTGTATTCGATGAATTCGGCAGACCCGTCGGCACGCACGCGGATCAGTGACGTGCTGACCTGCATGTCGTCGCGGAACATATAAAAAGCCGCGAGGCGCCCGCTGATGCGATCATCGAGCCAGCGCCCTTTTACACCGATTTCGGTGTTGAACAACGTCTCCGGATCGAACTGCCGAAGGTCGGCATCGAGCGTTCCGTCGGTATTGAACCCACCCGATTTATAGCCGCGCGACAGGCTCGCGTAGACCATCGTCCTGTCGTTCAGCAGATGATCGAGCGCGATGCGCCCGCCCCACAAATCGTCATCGGGAGAAAACGCAGCACCATCGATGTCGTCGTATTTCGCCTCGTGTCGCTCGAGACGCAGCCCGAGTGTCAGCCTCGTGAGCGGCGACAGCGCGGTTTCGGTCTGCCCGAAGAGCGCGACGCGTTCGATCTCGAATGAGCTCGTGAAGTCGGGCGCACGAAACGTATAGATACGGTGCAGGTCTGCATCCTGCTTCAGGCCGTAGACGCCGACGACCCAGTCGGTTGAACCGCCGAGCACGCGTCCCTGTTCGTTCGACACGAGCCGCAGCTCCGCCGACGTCGTCGTCCAGTCGCGCTCGTAGAGGTCCGTCGAGCTGTAGCCGTTCGGATCGAAGCCGACGAACGTCCAATCCTCGTCATAGCCATACGCGATGTCGGAATCGGCGTACGCGACGATCGCCTCGATTTCGAACTTCTTAGGTTGCGACAGCGTCGTCACGATGCTGCCGAAGTGCGACTTCTGCGAATCCTTGCCGGGCTGATCGGAGATCGTGTCGCGCACGTTGTCGAGTGAAAAAGCGTCGTAGCCGTTGTCGACGTCGATGTATCCGCCGGCGACATCGACGGTGGTCGCCTCGTTAGGCTGCCAACGCAGCTTGCCACGCAGCGTCAGCTCATCGAAATTGCTGGTGTCGTCCCGATTGAGGTAACGGTTGTCGACGTAGCCGTCGCTTTTGTACTGCTGAATGGCGAGGCGTCCGTCGAGCGTGTCGAGCAGCGGTCCTGAGACGTAGCCGCCGAGACTTGCCGTGTCGTAGTCGCCACCTTGCGCCGTGATCCCCGCCTCCAGTGCATCGCTGGGATCGTTCGTCGTGATGTTGACGAGTCCCGCGAGCGCGTTGGCGCCGTACAGCGTCCCCTGCGGACCCCGAAAAACTTCGACCTGATGCACATCGTAGAGGGTACTGATCGTGCCGATCCCGCTGAAGTCGACGTGATCGACGATCAGCCCGACCGACGAATTGAGGGGCTCGACGAACTGACCGGTCTCGCCGATGCCGCGAATCTGCAGATAGCGGCCGCGCGATGCGCCGCTCGCGTAGTTGACGTTCGGCATCAGTGCGAGGATCTGCTCGAGTTGTTGCGCCTGCAGTTGGGCGATCTGCTGCGCGGTCGCAACTGAAATGCTGGTTGGAAACGAATCGAGCGGATCGCGGCGGAACTCACCGGTCACGACGATTTCTTCGATCGTGTCGCTTGCGCACAGTCCCGACGTGGCGAACAGGACCGCCCCGACACCGACAACGATCGCAATAAAACGCATGACGCGCTCCGTGATGCAACGATCCGGAAGACGCCAATGCAGGGGAGTGAGGAGGAGTGCCGGGCACCTATCCCTACGCCGGCATTATCCGGATCAGGTTCACAGGGTCCACCGAACTCGGTGTCTCAGGCCTTCGCGGCCTCCCCTTAGGTAGCGGCCGATTCTCCGCTTCGCGCGCGCGCGACGCAACGGCTCACATTTGATGGCCGCGTGTGGATTGAATGGCCACCTGTGGGAGCGATCTCCCGATCGCGATGGCCATGGCGATGGTGTGATCGCGATCAGGAGATCGCTCCCACAATCTGGGTCGCTAACGTTTCGCCTCAGCCGCGCTAGCCTTATCGCGCAGATCCGGCAACTGATACCCCTGCGCGTCGAGATTCGCGCGCACGGTTTTTTTGTCGAGCTTGCCGGTGGTCGTCTGCGGAATCGCATCGACGAACAGCACATCGTCCGGCAATTGCCATTTCGCGAACTGCGTGGCGCAGTGCTCGACGACTTGTGCGGCGGTGACGTCGCTGCCGGCTTTTCTGATGACGAGCGCAACGGGCCGCTCATCCCACTTCGGATGCGGGCGCCCGACGACACACGCGAGCGCGACACCGGGGAGCCCGACGATGTGGTTCTCCAGATCGACCGACGAAATCCACTCACCGCCGCTCTTCACGAGATCTTTCGAGCGGTCGCTGATGATCAGATATTCCTCCGGGTCGATCTTGCCGACGTCGCCGGTGATGAGCCAACCATCGTGGAATTTGGCGGGCTGCGCGTCGTTGTAATACTCGCAGCAGATCCACGGCCCGCGGATCAGGATCTCGCCGACGCTGTCGCCGTCGTGCGGCAGGCGTTTGAATTGATCGTCGAAAATCTCGATCTCGAGACCCGGCATCAACTGGCCGGCTTTGGCGACGTTGGCGAAGCGCTGATCCTCGGTCAGTTTCAGCTGCGAGCGTTTCATCACGCGCCGCGACAATGTCGCGAGCGGACTCGTTTCGGTCATGCCCCAGCCCTGGATCATCTCCACACCGAGCGTGTCCCAGTACCAACGGATCAACGAAGGGGGTGGCGACGAACCGCCGCACGTCAAGCGCGACAGTTTCGACAGATCGTATTTGCCGGGATTGGCTTCGTACGCAGCCTTGATGCCCTGCCAGATCGTCGGCACGCCGGCCGAGATCGTCACGCCTTCCGCCGCCATCAGGCCGGCCAATCGCGCCGGGTCCATGTAACGGTTCGGCATCACCTGCTTCATGCCGAGCATCGTTGCCGACCACGGCAGACCCCAACCCTGCGCATGAAACATCGGCACGATGCCGCACAGTGTGTCCGTGCCGGACAAGCCCATCGAATCGGTCATGCACTGCGCCATCGTGTGCAGGTACTGCGAACGGTGTTCGTATTCGACACCCTTCGGGTTGCCGGTCGTGCCGCTCGTGTAGCACAGGCCCAGCGCAGAGGACTCGGGGATCTCAGGCCATTCGTAACGCGTCGGCTTGCCCTTGATGAACGCCTCGTAGTCGACCGGCTTCGGCAAGCCGGTATCCCATTTCTCGAAGCCCTCTTCGGTCGCGACGATCACGCGTTCGACGCTGGGAATCCTGCCCTTGAGTTTTTCGAGCAGCGGCAATACGTCGGAGTCGACGATGATCGCGCGGACTTTCGCGTGGTTGATGATGTAGTTGAGGTCGGTATCGGACAGCCGCACGTTCAGCGTGTGCAGCACCGCGCCCATTCCCGCGGTTGCGTAGTACGCCTCGAGATGGCGCGACCCGTTCCACATGAACGTCCCAACCCGATCGCCGACGACAATGCCGGCATCGCGCAGTGCGTGCGCGAGTTGGTGCGAGCGATCGCGCAACTGTGTGTAGTTCTGGCGGCGCGTGCCGGTGGCCGTCACCGTGACGATTTCTTCGTTCGGCGCCACGCGCGCGCCGCGATCGAGCAGACGGTGCATCAATAGAGGTGTGCGTTGCATTCCCATCGCGTGCGGCTCCGAAAGGTGATCGAGGACGGAGTTTAGCGAGGTGGGTCGGTGTCGGCAAAAGTCGGGTCGGACTTACTGGAGATCGCGACATCCATCGCGTACGTGACGCTCGAAATACGCCGATCGCACAAGGGCGACGTACGGCAGGGCTATTCGCCCAGGACTTTCCGTTTCACCTCGTGAAGCGTTTCCCTCGGCTCGTTCACGCGTTCGCGCGCAACGACCGAGTCGTAGAAATCCTCCCAGAGCGCTCCGTTCTTCTTCAGATCGATTAGGACGGCTTTGCGCTCGCCGCGCTCATCGAATACGAAGCTGACGCCTTCCACGAGTCAGGACCGCACACCACGTGATTTGCGCTGCCTGCGCTC
>CAYUMA010000089.1:0-1795 GCA_964445675.1 uncultured Pseudomonadales bacterium
CTCGGTGATCCGGCAATTGCTGGTGCGCAACTATTTGCGCGCCGACGTCGAACGCTATGGCGCCCTCGTGCTGACGGATCTCAGTCGGCCATTGTTGCGCGGCGACATCTCGTTGCGCCTGCGCCAGGACGTCAGCGCGCCGACGCGCGCGCGCAAACGGCGCGGCGCGCAGCCGCTCGAAGTCGCCGACACAGGTCTGTGGGATGCCCTGCGCGCATGCCGCAAGCAACTGGCCGACGCACAGGGTGTGCCGCCGTATGTCATCTTTCATGATGCAACGCTGCTCGAGATGATCGCGGCGCGGCCGCGCACCGCGGCCGAACTCATCGGCATCAGCGGCGTCGGCAACACGAAGCTCGACAAATACGGCGAAGCGTTCCTGCGCGTGATCCGTGACGCCGACGCAGCGGCGGACGGGAACGTCGGTAAAACCGACGGCGAGGTCGCGGCGTCGGCGCTCGCCGCGGGCGACGCATCCCCGTCGTGAGTCTCGTCACGCTGACGAACGCAACGCTCGCCTTCGGCCACAAGCTGCTGCTCGATCGCGCGAATCTGCAGATCGAACCACGCGAACGCGTCTGCCTCGTCGGCCGCAACGGCACCGGCAAGTCGACGCTGCTGGCAATCATTGGAGGCTCGCTTTCTCCCGACGAAGGCAGCGTGTGGCGCGAAGACGGGCTCAAGATCGCGCAGCTCGAACAGGACGTTCCCGACAACCTCGAAGGAACCATCTACCAGACGGTTGCCGCGGGGTTGCCGGAGCTGGGCCAGGTGCTGGCCGATTATCACGACTTGAGTCACACGATCGCGGATGGTGACGAAGCCGGCCTGCAGCGCCTCGCCGATCTGCAGCACCGCATCGACGCGCTCGGCGGCTGGAACCTGTCGCAGAAGGTCGAACTCGTGTTGAGTCGGCTCGCGCTGCCCCCTGATCAGCTCGTCAGCGAGTGCTCCGGCGGCATGCGCCGGCGCGTCATGCTCGCGCGCGCACTCGTCGACGAACCGGACGTATTGCTGCTCGACGAACCCACGAACCACATGGACATCGACGCAATCACCGCGCTCGAGGAAATGCTGCTGGCATTCACCGGCGCCACCATCTTCGTCACGCACGACCGCGCGCTGCTCAAGCGCCTCGCAACGCGCATCGTCGAACTCGATCGCGGGCAACTCGTCTCGTTCCCCGGCAACTACGATGAGTATCTGCAGCGCAAACAGCGGATGCTCGACACCGAGAGCCGCGAGAACGCGAACTTCGACAAATTCCTCGCCGAGGAAGAGGTCTGGATCCGTCAGGGCATCAAGGCGCGGCGCACCCGCAACGAGGGTCGCGTCCGGCGGCTCGAGGCGTTGCGCGACGAGCGCCGCCAGCGCGTCGCACGACAGGGTAGTGTCGGCCTCGAGCTCGACAGTTCGGCGCGTTCGGGAGAGCTCGTCGCGACACTCGACAACGTCACGTTTGGCTACGACGGCCCCCCGCTGGTGCGGAACCTGTCGATGACGATTCGTCGCGGCGATCGCATCGGCATCATCGGCGCCAACGGCTGCGGCAAAAGTACGCTGCTGCGATTGCTGCTCGGGCAATTGGCGCCGCAGAGCGGTCGTGTCACGTTGGGCAGCCGCCTGCAGGTCGCCTATTTCGACCAGCAGCGTGCGCAACTCGACCCCGACAAGACCGTTCGGCAGAACGTAGGCGAAGGTTCGGATCACGTAACGATCGGCGGTCGCAGCCGTCACGTGATCGGCTATCTCGGTGAATTTCTGTTTCCGCCCGAACGCGCGAACTCACCCGTCG
>CAYUMA010000090.1:0-2018 GCA_964445675.1 uncultured Pseudomonadales bacterium
GGCGTAGCGTCAATCCGGCAACCCGCGTACCCGCTTTGCGATGATGTTGCGCTGGATCTCGTTCGATCCCGAATAGATCGACGCGGCGCGTTCACCGAGAAAACTGCGCAGGCCTTCGACTTCGTCGGGTGCGAACGTGTCGCCGCTCCAGCCGATGCCTTTGAAGCCGCGCAATTTCACGAGCAGCGCCGAGCGTTCCTGCTGCAGTTCGGTGCCGTACATCTTGAAGATCGACGTCGCGGGGCCGGGCGTTCGCCCATCGCCGGATTCTTCGACGGTGCGTCGCTGCGTGAGCCGGAACACGCGTGAATTCATTGCGTGACGGATCACCTCGGCGCGCAGCGCGGTGTCCGCGAGTTTGCCGTCACGCTGGCCCACATACGTCTTCGCGACCTCCGCCAGGCTCGGGCCTAAGTCGCGCGGTCCGCCGCCGACGAGTGCGGACATGCCGGAACGCTCGTGCTGCAGCAGGCGCTTGCCGACGCTCCAGCCCTGGTTGACCGCACCGACGACGTCTTCTTTTTTTGCGATCGCGTTGTCGAAGAACGTTTCGCAGAACGGCGAGGTGCCGCTGATCAAGCGGATCGGTTTGACGGTGACGCCGGGCTGGTCCATGCGCAGCAACACGAAGCTGATGCCTTCGTGTTTCGGCGCGTCGGGGTTCGTGCGCACGAGGCCGAACATCCAGTCCGCCCACTGCGCGCCCGAGGTCCAGATCTTCTGGCCATTGATCAAAAAGTGATCGCCGCGGTCTTCGGCGCGCGTGCGCAGACTCGCGAGATCGGAACCGGCACTGGGTTCGCTATAGCCCTGACACCAGCCGAGTTCGCCGCGCACGATCGGCGGAATGTGGCGCTGCTTCTGATCTTCGGTACCGAGTTCGAGCAGCGTCGGGCCGATCATCGACGTGCCCATGCCCATCAACGGCGTGCGCGCGTCGCAACGGCGCATTTCCTCGATCAACACGATGTAGTGCTCTTTGGTCAAACCGCCGCCGCCATACGCCTTCGGCCACATCGGCGCGGTCCAGCCTTTTTCGGCCATGCGCGTCAGCCACAGACGCGTGTCCGGATCTTCGATCTTGATCTTCGTGCTGCCGGTTGGGATCTGCCCGGGACCGCGCGCGCCGGGCGGGCAGTTCTGCGCCAGCCACTCGCGTGTTTCGGCCCGAAAATCATCGATCACCGCCATGGTCCACCCCTGCCAACGTGACGGTGAAGGATCGAGGATGCGTCCACAACATTCAAGGGCGCGCTATCATCGCGGGCCGATATCCAAGCGGCTCTAGAAGCACATGACCGCCTTCGCCAGACCGTTGATTGCCAGCCGCCCGCGCGAGATCGCGCTGCGCGACGAGCGTGTCGCATTGACGTGGGCCGACGTCGACGATGTGTTGAATCGCGTCGCGAACGCGCTGCTCGGCGAGGATCTCGGCCCGAGTCGACGCGTGGCGGTGTTCGCGGAGAACGGTGTCGAGACGGCGTTCGCGAATCTCGGTGGTCTGCTCGCCGGCGCATCGGTCGTGCCGGTGAACTTTCATCTGACCGCCGATGAAGCTGCGTACATCCTCGCCGACTCGGATGCGCGCGTGGTATTCGTTGGTCCGGAAACCGTGGAGCGCGGTCTCGCCGCGGCGCGCCAGAGCGGCGTGCACAAGGTGGTCGGATTCCGGTGCGGCGCGCACACGCGCCTGATCGCGTGGGACGCCTATCTCGCGGCCGCGGGCGGCGCCGAACCGCCGAGCGATCACCCGCCGCGGCCGAATTTGTTGTACACCTCCGGCACGACTGGACGACCGAAGGGGACGGAACTGCCGCCGACGATGTTCGCGGGTGGCGCGACCGTTGCCGAACACCTCGAGAACATGAAGAAGACCGCGTTCGCGCAGTTCGGCACCCATCTCGTCGTCGGGCCGATGTATCACACCGGACCGTTGTCGGGCGCGCGACTGCTGGCCGCCGGCGTGCCGAGCGTGATCCTCGGCCGTTTCGATCCGGAAAAGACGTTGCGCGCGATCC
>CAYUMA010000091.1:0-23525 GCA_964445675.1 uncultured Pseudomonadales bacterium
ATCAACACTGCAGCGATGGCTGGTGCCAGCGTCAGGAAGGCAATGATGTCTGGCAGGGGTTTCGTGGTGAGCACAACAGCCAACGCGGTGATCACTACGATCGAACACAGCGCCAGCCGAATCGAATGCCCCACGCAGATCCTGATGACGTCTCGTGCGAGATCAACTCTCGATCGGAACCCGATCATCCAGAGTCGATCGAACTCCTGAGAGTAGACCAACAGACTCAGTGGCGCGAAACCCACGATCAAAAATTGTGTCGATGACAGCCGCCATCACGACCAGCCGTCCTAGGCTCGAGTGATCGACCAAAGATATCAGCGCCATCGTAAGCGGAACAGTCAGGCTCAAGGAAAATGCGCTCACCCAATCCATGAGGGGGCTAAATACGGCGTCTCATCCAGATTGACGCGCTACAAAGCGGGGAAATAGCTCGACTACGTCCTTCTTACTCCACTTCCGATGCGACGTGGCTTCGTGTATCTGGTGGCGGTACTCGACTGGACGTCACGTCGGGTGCTGGCCTGGCAGCTATCGAATACGTTGACCGCGGACTTCTGTGTCGAGGCGCTGACGACGGCCAAGGACCGCTATGGAGCACCCGAAATCGTCAACACCGACCAGGGCGCGCAGTTCACCAGCGAGGAGTTTGTCGCGACGGTACTCGACATGGGGGCACAGCTCAGCATGGACGGCAGGGGTGCATGGCGTGACAACGTTTTTATCGAACGGTTCTGGCGGTCGGTGAAGTACGAGGAGGTCTACTTGCGCGCCTACGAAACCGTCAGCGATGCACGTCGGCATCTCGAGCGGTACATGACGTTTTACAACAGTCGGCGCGGCCACAGTTCGCTCGACGAGAAGACGCCGGACGCCGTGTACTTCAACCGAGCATTGATGGCAGCATGATGAAGACCGGGTTATCCACCGATCGAGCGCGCAGCCTCTTATGGGGCCGCGCTCGCTCCGTGGATAACCCTCAACCCGCAGCCAATCCACTTAAGAATCAGAGATCGCTGTTCAGGAAAACCAGACCACTTCTGCCCCTTCTCGTCGGCGCGTTTGTAGGGCCTCTCAAGTGGTTTTAGGGCACGCAGCGACTTATCGGTGAGCAAGAGTTACCCCATTGCGTACCTGTTACCCCTTGACGCTACCCCCGTCGGGCGTGGGATGTCAACGGACGCTGGCGGACGTATCTTGGTCTCTCAACTAGGATAAACGCGGGTCGGCGCGGGGTTCGGACGAGTCGACCGATCTTGTCGGACGTTTGCGGACGCTCAAATGGAGGCTGGGAACGGAATCGAACCGATGTAACGCGAGTTGCAGTCGCGGGCATGACCACTCTGCCACCCAGCCGTCGAGCGCGGCGATTCTACTCGATCGGCCTTGCACCCGGAACCGCGTTGCCGCGTCAGTCGCCCGCGAGGCCATCGCGCAACGTCGGCCACGCGGCGCGCAGGTAAACCACCATCGAGACGAGCGTCATGATCGCCGCAAGATAGATCAGCGCGTAGCCAAGCGTTACGAGCCGCGGATCCGAGCCCGGAGGAAATGCCAACAGCACGAGGATCGCCGTGATTTGCACGCCGGTTTTGATTTTTCCGAGACGGCCGACCGCAACGATCCCGCGCCTGTTCATCTCGGCCATCCACTCGCGCAACGCTGAGATCACGATCTCGCGCCCAACGATGACGAGTCCCGGCAACGTGAGCCACAAGCTCGCGCGATCGCCCACCATCATCACTATGGCGCTGACGATCACGAGCTTGTCCGCCACCGGATCGAGAAACGCACCGAATCGAGTGGTCTGCTTCAGCCTCCGCGCCAGATAGCCATCGAGCCAATCCGTCAACGCTGCCAGACCAAACACTGCCGCAGCAGCGAGATTGGTCCAACTGGCCGGCCAGAAAAAGACCACGACAAAGACCGGGATCAACGCCATGCGCAGAACGGTAACGAAGATTGGGACGTTCATCGGCGAGCAGGCGAAGGGCGAAGCGCCATTCTAACGGCCGCGATCACTCGACGTGCAACGTCGCATAGATCTCTTCCGCGAGCCGTCGACTGACGCCAGGCACCTTCGCGATTTCTTCGCGGCTCGCACCGCGTAGCCCGGCGACACTTCCGAAATGGCTCAGCAATTCGCGGCGTCGTTTGGGACCGACGCCGGCAATTCCATCCAATTCGGACTGACGGCGAGCCTTCCCGCGTCGCTGCCGATGCCCGGTAATCGCGAACCGATGCGCCTCGTCGCGGATGTGCTGCAATAGATGCATCGCGCCACCGTGCGGCGGCAGCATCACCTCGCCGTGATCGGCCAGATAGATCGTTTCCAGACCCGGCTTGCGCGTGGTGCCTTTTGCGATTCCAAGAATCTGGACCCCTTCGACTTGCAGGTCCGCGAGCACTGCGCGCGCCTGGTTCAACTGGCCCGGGCCGCCATCGACAATGAGCAAATCCGGCAGTCGGCCATCTCCCGATTTGAGGCGTTCATAGCGGCGTCGCAGCGCCTGGTTCATCGCGCCATAGTCGTCACCCGCCGCGACGCCATCGATATTGAAGCGCCGATAGTCCGATTTGAGCGGTCCGCTGCTGTCGAAGACAACGCACGATGCGACGGTCGCTTCGCCGCTCGAGTGACTGATGTCGAAGCACTCGAGTCGGTCGGGAACATCCTCGAGGCCGAGTGCGTCCTGCAGATCGACGAAGCGCGCCAGCACGTTTTGCTTGTCTGCGAGGTAGGAGTCGAGCGACATCTGCGCATTTTCCTGCGCCATTTCGAGCCAACGCGCGCGCTGTGTGCGCACGCCGGACGTGATCTCGACGCGATGCCCAGCCCGCTCACGCAGCGCAGACTCGAGCAGCGGCACATCGACGATCGGATGGCTGACGACGACCGCCTTCGGAATGTCGCGCTCGCCGCCGCCAAAATAGTACTGGGCCAGGAATGCATTGAGCAGTTCCGCGCCGTCGACCGCCAATTCGTTGCGCGGAAACCACGTGCGGTGGCCAAGCAAGCGCCCGCCGCGAATGAACATTCCCTGCACACACGCGCAACCGGATGCGAGTGCGACGGCGAAGATGTCGACATCGCCGGTCGCCGCGTGGACGTATTGCTGTTCCTGGATCTTGCGCAGTTGCGTGATCTGATCGCGATGCTTGGCGGCGCGCTCGAATTCAAGCGCCTCGGCTGCGTGGTCCATCGCCGACTTGAACTCTTCGAGGATCGCGTCATTGCGCCCGTCGAGGAACATCACGGCGTGGCGCACGTCTTGCGCATAGGCGTCCGGCGCAACCAAATTCACGCAAGGCGCACTGCATCGGCCGATCTGGTGTTGCAGGCACGGGCGCGAACGATTTTTAAAATAAGTGTCTTCGCACTGTCGCAGCTGAAACAGCTTCTGCAGGATGTTGAGACTCTCACGCACCGCACTCGCGCTCGGGAACGGTCCGAAGTAGCGGCCCGTCTTGCGCTTCGCACCGCGGTGAAACGCCAGCCGCGGATAGGCGTGATCCGTCAGGTAGATGTACGGATACGACTTGTCGTCGCGCAACACGATGTTGTACGGCGGTCGCAGTCGTTTGATCAGGCTCTGCTCCAGCAGCAGCGCTTCGGTTTCGCTCGCAGTGAGCGTGATCTCGATGTCCGCGATCTTAGCGACAAGCGCCAGGGTTTTTGCGCTCAAACCCGATGCGCGGAAGTAGCTGGTGACCCGGCTCTTGAGATTGCGCGCCTTGCCGACATAGAGCACCGCCTCGGCCGCATCAAGCATCTGATACACGCCTGCTTTCTGAGGCAGGCGCTTCAGGAAGGCTTCGGGTTCGAATGGCACTCCCGGGTCACGCATTGCGCGACCCTAGACACCGCTCGAGTGAGCGTCAAGCAAGCATCGACTCGACCCCTTCGGCGCGCACACATGCCAGCGGCGGAAGCGCCGTGCCATTGCCTTCGATCACACCGTGACGCACTGCCAACAATGCGAGTTCGACGTCGCTGCATACGCGGAGCTTCTCAAAGATACGGTAACGATAGCTGTTCACCGTCTTTGGGCTCAGATGCAGATCACGCGAGATCTGTTGCACCTTGCGGCAGCCCACGACCATCAGCGTGATCTGCATTTCTCGATTAGACAGCTGATCGAATGGGCAATCGGAACTCGCGTCGAACGAACGCAGCGCGACCTTCTGGGCCACGTCGTCGCACATGTGGCGCTGCCCCAGAAATACCCGCCGAATCGCGTGCTCCAGGTCTTCGGCGGTGGCTCCTTTCGTAATGTATCCGGCAGCGCCCGCCTTCATCGCCTGGGCCGGATACGGATCTGCATCGCACGCGGTGACGATGAGCACGCGTATCCCGCAGTCGATCCGCTGCAGGCGTCGCGTTGCTTCGAGGCCGCCGATCCCCGGCATTCGCAGGTCCATCAGGATCACGTTCGGCTTCGCCTCGCGTGCGAGGACGAGCGCCCTTTCGCCGGAGTCCGCCTCACCGACGATCGAAATACCTTTTGCATCGGCAAGCATCCTCGCCAGGCCAAACCGGACCAAGCGATGGTCATCCACTATCAGCACTCGGATCATGTTCTCCCCCAAGTCGAGTTGTTAGTCCCTGGGACTCCAAAGGGAGATTCAAACTATGCCGCATCGATGGGTTCGACAAGCGCGCGACACTGATTCCCACGCACTTCCACGAAAGGTCCATTTTGCGATGTTGCGGTGATATCGGATTTACCGGCCGCGTTGCATCGCAGTGCTATCGGCGCAATATCAGAGTGCTATCAGTCCGACATCAGGCCGAGAACGCCTGGATCCCCGTTTGAGCACGGCAGAGGATCAGCGCGTGGATGTCGTGCGTTCCTTCGTACGTATTCACGGTTTCGAGATTCATCACGTGACGAATGACGTGATACTCGTCGGAGATTCCGTTGCCGCCGTGCATATCGCGCGCCAGCCGCGCGATATCGAGAGCCTTGCCGCAGTTGTTGCGCTTGATCAACGAAATGATCTCGACGGCAAGCTTCCCATCATCGAGCAGGCGCCCCGCCCGCAGGCAAGCTTGCAGCCCGAGCGCGATCTCGGTCTGCATGTCGGCGAGCTTCTTCTGGATCAACTGATTCGCGGCTAATGGCCGGCCGAACTGTTTGCGCTCCAGCGTATAGGAGCGCGCGGCGTGCCAGCAGAACTCCGCGGCGCCCATGGCGCCCCAGGCAATACCGTAGCGCGCGCGGTTCAGACAACCGAACGGACCCGCGAGGCCCTTCGCGTTGGGCAACAGCGCGTCGGCCGGCACGTGCACGGCGTCGAGCACGATCTCGCCCGTAATCGACGCGCGCAGGCTCATCTTGCCTTCGATCTTCGGCGTGCTGAATCCGCGCGAGCCGCGTTCCACGATGAAGCCGCGAATCACGCCGTCGAGCTTTGCCCACACGACGGCGAGATCGGCAATCGGTGAGTTCGTGATCCACATCTTTGCGCCGTTGAGTACGAAGCCGTCGCCAACGCGCTCCGCGCGCGTGATCATGCTGCCGGGATCCGAACCATGATCGGGCTCCGTGAGTCCGAAACAGCCAACCCATTCGCCGGTCGCGAGTTTCGGCAGGTACTTGTCCCGCTGTGCGTCGGTCCCGTACGCGTGAATCGGGTGCATCACCAGCGACGATTGCACGCTCATGGCCGAGCGATACCCCGAGTCGACGCGCTCCACCTCGCGCGCCATCAGTCCATAACTGACGTAGTTGACTTCGGCGCAGCCATACTTGGCCGGCAGCGTTGCACCGAGCATGCCCAGGGCCCCGAATTCATTCATGATTTCGCGATCGAAGCGCTCTTCCCGATTCGCGCTGACGACGCGCGCCATCAGTTTGTCCTGCGCGTAATTCCGGGCCGTGTCGCGCACCATGCGTTCGTCGGAAGACAGCTGATCTTCGAGCAGCAGCGGATCGTCCCAGACAAATCCGGCGCGTTCATTGCTCACGGTCATTCCTCGAATAGGCGGATGTGCGATGTTTCGCAGGCTAATGCACGCTAGTTGATCCCGCAATGTTGGGCGCCGAGCAGCCCCAGGCGCAATCCTGACGCCTCAGGCTTCCAGGTTCGGCAGGAACACCGAGAACGCAGTGCCGCGGCCGGTCGCTGTGCGCACGTCGATCGCGCCTTCGAGTTCGCGCACAAGGCGCGCAGTGATATGCAGTCCCAGTCCCGCATGGTCGCCGCCCTTGCTCGACGTCTTCGGCTCATAGAGACGATCGAGCACGGCCTGTGGCAACCCGGGACCCTCGTCACGGACACTGAACTCCACACCGGCGCGACCGTCTCGGTATACGCCGCTGAAGGTCGCCACGTGCACGGCGCCGCCGCCCTCCATCGCATCGATCGCGTTGCCCACCAAGTTCGTCATGATCTGCGTGATTCGATCGCGATCGGATACGACCGCAACGCCGCCTTCGAAGATCGTGAGTTGAACCACGACGCGGGCGGACTCGGCTCGACCTTTCCCGAGTTCAACGACGCTGCGAGCAATCTCGTTCAGGTCAATACGCGTTGCGCGGACGTCCGCCTTGTCTGCGCTCGCAACGGACAGCGGCGGGAACTCGACGACGCGCTTGAAGATCGCCGCGGTACGCCGAATCTCGGTTGCGATCAGGCGCAGCTGTTCGTGGGTCTCGGGATGATCCTGCAACCGCAGTTCCAGGATGTGCAGGTAGTTATGGATGATGCTGAGCGGATTGTTCGCCTCGTGAACGATTTCGCGCAGGCGCTTCTCATGGCTCGCCTGGTATTCGCGGAGCAGTCGAAGCTGGCGATCCTCGTCGTGTCGCAGCACATTCAGCCAACGACCGAACTCGATCGCGTAGGCGCTCATCGCAAGCGGTGCTTCCGCCGGATCGTCGTCACTCAACCGGAACGCGAGTACTCCAATTGGGGATTCAGGATCGCCGAGCGGTACAACGAGCATCCGTTCAGCGCCCAGCCGACGCAGGATCTGACGATCGACGACTGTCGCGCCGGCGTCCTCCTCGACAGTCACCTCACGACGATCGCGCCACGCGCGCGCGATGCTGTTCGTCGACTCGAATGGAATCTTCAGTGCCGCCAGATCGTCGCCTCCCGCCGCGACGAGTCCACTGTTGGTACGAATGAAACAACGCGGCACGTGACGAAACAACGCGCGCGTCACGTGGTGACCGACTTCGTGCAGCGATACGTCGTCCATCTGCTGCGCAAGAAGATTCGAGAATGCGGACAGCTGCGCCTGGACCCAGAGCATCTCCAGCCAGCCGTCGTCGGCTTCGTTCGTGACGCCGGCGGCGTCGATCAGCCCCGCACAGCGGCGTTCGGCGGCTTCGAGTACTCGATCGAAGCCGGCAGCATCGAGACCAAACAGCAGCGCGGCGTTGCCTGCCGCCGCGGCAGGGCTGTGGTGGTCCAACGCTTCGGCCACCGCGAACGCGCGCAACAATGGATGCGCGTCGACCATGAGTTCCGCGGCTACACCGCGGAACGCACCGAGTTCGTTCATCAACTCGTCGGCCGGAACCTGGACGCCGGAACTGGCCAGCAGCGTGCGCATACGTGCCGCGTCCGGGTACGGATACCCGACCTCGCGCACGAGCGTCTCGGCAACGCACGCCGCCAACAACACACCCCGCCATTGGTCAAAACCCAAGCGCGCAGGGTTGCCGAGCGGCACGACGGCCCAGACCTGCGCGCGCGCAAGCGCCGCGAACGAGTCCGGCGCGAGGTGATGCATCGCGCGCGTAATCGCTTCGGGTTCGACGCGCGTCCCGAGACTCGCGACCCAACGATTCAACAAGTCCGCGTCGGTGGTGATCAGCCGAAACAGTGCGCCCGGATCCACCACGGACCCGGATACCAGGTGCTGGTATCGCTGCAGAACGGCGTCCGGCGTCACCGGATGAGTCTCCTCGCATACGGATGACTGTATTGCGTGCGTCGCGACGCTGGCGCGTCGGTGCTGCACAATCGATCCGGGAGTCGCTCTTGGGACTGCGACTCCCTGCGCACGATGAGGCTCTGAATCGGGTCGGTCACTCGACCCTGAGGTGTTCTCCCGGAAGGCCGGTAGTGTAGCGCAGCGTCATCGGCGCAGCAGGAGCCATTTGTAATCGCCGGCCCCATCGAGTCTGTGCTTGATCACGCGCGCCGCAGTTCGTTGATTTCATCGCGCAACTCGACGGCGGCAGCTCGCGCGGCTTGCGCAAAGTCACTGCCCTTCGACGCATACAGCACACTGCGCGATGCGTTGATCACGAGCCCGGAACCGCGGCTGTTCAATCCCGCATGCACGACCGCGGCGACGTCGCCACCCTGACTGCCAACACCGGGCACGAGCAGCGTCATGTCCACGACCGCGCTGCGGATGCGGCGCAGTTCGTCCGGGTACGTCGCGCCGGCGACCAGCATCACGTTGCCTGCGACGTTCCAGGACGCCGCGGCACGCGCGACGCGCAGATAGACCGGATCAGCGGCCGGATAGTCCTGCAACCACGCACTTTCCGGATTGCTGGTTCGACACAGCACCACCACACCGCGATCTGCGCGCTTGAGGAACGGACGCAGACTCTCGGGGCCGAGGTAGGGATTCACCGTGACCGCATCGGCCCGATAGCGATCGAATGCCTCGATCGCGTAACGCTCCGCGGTCGCACCCATGTCGCCGCGTTTTGCATCGAGAATCACCGGGATGTCGGGATGACGCGTGTGGATGTAGTCGATCAGCGTGGCCAGTTCACCTTCCGCGCCTAACGCCGCGAAGTGGGCAATCTGCGGCTTGAACGCGCAAACGCGATCGGCGACCGCATCGACGATTGCGCTGCAGAACTCAAGCGCGCCCGCGGCGCCGTCGAAGCCGGTCGGCATCGCATCCGGCAGCGGATCAAGACCAACACACAGCAGCGAGTCACATTTCGCTTCCGCGTTGCGCAGCTGGTCGGCAAAAGCGGCTCGGGGCATGGATTGATCACTGCAACGAAAAGGCGGCGCGAGTATAGCCAGCAGAGTGATAAATTTCGTCACTTGTCACCGAATCGCGCGCTGGGCTAACGTGTGGCTTGCACTGAGTTTCTCTCTAACTATTGATTACATCTCATTGATTTATATCTTGTTCAACTGCGCATCTGGAAGCTGGCACGATTCTGGCTAACATCCAGCGAGTGCAACTAAAATCCGAAACGACAACATGAGAGAAAACAACGTGATTGAGCTGAACAGTGCGCGCGATCGCTTGCGCAATCGCCCATCGCGGACCCGTGACGACAAGCGCATGCACGCCCGCATCGAGAGCGACGACCGCTTGTTCGTACAGGTCGTCCTCTCGGCCGCCGATCCCGACCTCGTCGGCGCAACGGTGTCTTGCACGGCGATCAACCTTTCGGTCGGCGGTATCCAGTTCCGCACCGATACGGCGATCCCCACGGGTGCGCTGCTCGACCTCTGGGTCGACATCAAGAGCCGCCCGGGCAAGTTCTTCCTCGCTGGCGAAGTCCGTTGGACGCGCCCCGCCAACGACCCGGACGCGAATGGTCGCGCCGAATGGCTCGTCGGCGTGCAGCTGAAATCGGGTGCTGCGACCGACATCATCGACTGGCGTGACCACCACGCCCAGGCCAGCGTTCGCTGAAGTCGCGACGGTCGCGCCTGCGACCGTGCCGATGCATCCCGCGCGTTCCTGCGCGCTGAATCGAAAAGCGGCGGACGCCGGTACACCGGTTCCGTGACTTAAGTCTCCTTCGGTTCCCCACCCGCATCCCGCCGATGCGTGCGCCTCGATGCTGTAATGGAGCGCATAGATGTGAGAGACACAGGCCGTGACGCAGTACCCAAAAGTGGTGCCTTTGAAAGCGCCTGAAGCAGCTGCCGCGCGCAGCCACCACTCGCTGCCGCCGATCCTGCATTCGGTGCGCCAGACCGCGCGCCGCACGCTGAGCGGCCTGTTGTCGACGCTGTTCAACAACGCCGACGATGTGTTGTTCGAAATGGCCGATCGATCGCGCAACGACGCCGATCAGCACATGTATTTCGACTCGATGCGCGAAATCCGCGTCCAGCGCAAGCGCATCACGACCGAATTCGGGCAGCGGATGTACTCGAGTTTTGATGCGCTGTACGAACCGACAGATTCCCAAGAACCCGAACAGATCGACTTCGAGACGGCCGTCGACAGCATGACGCTCGTGAAGAACGACGACCTCGAGATTGCGGTCGCCATCGCCGGCATCGTTTCGAAAGTGTCCAGCCAGTTCAACCTGCCCGTGATGCAGCTGACGCGGCGAATCGACACGCTGTGCGCGAACCGAACGGTCACCGAACGCCTGAATCCACTCGGACCGCGCAAACTCGGCGAGGCGTTCGTGGGCGCGATCGAAGGCGTCGAGATCGATATCCGCGTGCGCATCGTGCTGTTGAAATTGTTCGAACGCTTCGTCATGGAGCACCTCGGGCAGGCGTATGAGCACGCCAATCGCATGCTCGCCGAAGCCGGCGTATTGCCAGACCTTCGCAATGTGATGAAACGCGAGGCAACCGCCCAGAACCCGACCCCGGAGCTCCCGAATCCGGTCCAGGAGCTCTACCCGAGCGGATTTCCGAGCGCAGGCGGCGGTATGGGTGCATCTGCAAAGCCGGGGACGCCAGGCGCCAACGATTTCACGATGCTGCAACAACTCCTTGCGGCCCAGCCCGGTGGGACCGACGGCGGCAGCGTTGGGGTTGCACAGGGCTATGGTGGCTCGCCCGGCGGTTCCGGCTATGCGGGGGCGCAGGGCGGGCCTGGTGCGGCGGGATCCGGACCGATCGGCTCGGTCATCACGACGCCGCAGCTCATGACCGTGCTCTCTGCTGCGCAGAATGCGTCGCGAGCCGAAGCAATCGACATCGATCACCCACCGGTTGCGATCGACCTGCGCCAGTTCGTATTGATGCGCGCGTCAGATGCGAACGGCGCGCCTGTCGGCTCGATGGGTCGCACCGACGAGGACACCGTCAATCTCGTGGGGATGTTGTTCAATTACATCCTCAATGATCGCAATCTCGCGATTCCAATGAAGGCGATGATCGGACGCCTGCAGATCCCGATGCTGAAGGTCGCGATTCTCGACAAGTCCTTTTTCGGCAGCACGAGCCACCCCGCGCGCCAGCTGTTGAACGAACTCTCCGGCGCAGGGATCGGCTGGAGCAGCAGCGCCGAACTCAAACGCGATGCGCTGTACGACAAGATCGAGTCTGTCGTGCTGCGCGTGCTGAACAACTTCAGCGATGATCCATCGATGTTCGGCGCACTGGTCGAGGAACTGCGCAAATTCGTTCAGGTGGATCGTCACCGCGTGCAGATCGTCGAGCAGCGCGTCAAGGAAGTCGAAGCCGGGCGTGCGAAGACGATCGGTGCAAAACAAACCGTTGAACGGCTGATGAACCAGAAGGCGAGCGGACTGCGCCTGCCGCCCGACATCGGTCGATTCATCAGCGACACGTGGAGTCGAGTGCTGGTGTATTTGTGCGTGCGCCACGGCGACGAAGGCAGTCAGTGGAGCGACGCGATGCAGACGTTCGACGATCTGCTGTGGAGCGTGCAACCGCTCGACGCGCTGCCCGACATCGATGAACGTGACCGCGCGCGACCCGGGTTGCTCGAGCGCATCGAACGCGGGATGGAGGTGCTCAACCTCGCCCGGAACGACGTCGAAGCGACGCTTGCGTTGCTGAAGGAGCGCCTGCGCGACATCGCGAACTCGGATCGTGCGTTCCTCGAAGAGGATCGTCCGCACACCGAAGCATCGGAACAGCCATTGATGGAAGAGATCGTGCTGACGAGTCCCGGTGAGGTGGAACCGATCGAGACAGCGGAACCCGAGCCGGAGATGGTGCGCGAAATCAACCGCCTGACCGAAGGCGTCTGGGTCGAGATGATTCACAAGGACGACCAGAAGATCCGCTGCAAGGTCGCGGCGATCGTCCAGCCGGGCAGCAAGTACATCTTCGTCAATCGGCGTGGCCTGAAAGTCGCGGAACGAACGCGCATGGCGCTCGCGGTCGAATTGAAGCGCAAGTCGATCGTGATCCTCGACGAATCACAGGTGTTCGAGCGCGCGCTGGAAGCGGTGATCGGCAACCTGCGCCAGCTGCATCGCACGCCGAGTTGACGCAGAGTCCCTCTTCAACGGCCTGCTACCGGCGCAAAGCGAGATACCAATCCGGGTCGTTGAGGACTCGCTCCACCGTCGACACGATGACCTGGGTCTGCGCGTCGATCTCGAGATTGACCTGATCGCCGACCACGACGCGCCCGAGCGTCGTGCGGTCGATCGTTTCGGGAATCAGGCTGACGCTGATCCGATGTCGCGGCCTATCGACGGACGCGATCGTCAAGCTCGCGCCGTCCAACGCAACGAACCCCTTGTGAAACAGGCACGTCATCCACTCGGGCGCAACTTCGAACCACAGCGTCCGTTCCCCCGCTCCGCTGTCGATCTGCACGACCGTGACGACGTCAGTCACGTGGCCGGACAGTACGTGTCCGCCGATCTCGTCGCCGAACTTCAACGAGCGTTCGATGTTGACGTCGGCACCCACCGTCAGGCGTCCCAGATTGGATCGCGCAATCGTCTCACCGATCACGTCGAAGTCGACTCGCCCGTGATCGATCGACGTCGCAGTCAGGCACGTCCCATTAATCGCAACCGATGCGCCGGCAACCAGTCCACCCACGAGGTTTCCGAGGTCGACCTGCAAGCGGCGCACGCCGGATGCATCGGCAACCGAACTCACGCGACAAAGACCCTGGACGATACCCGTGAACATGCAATGGCCCGCTCAACCGATGTGTTTGCCGAAGAATTCCAGGCTGCGGCTGAGCGCCAGTTTCGCAGCAGCCGCGTCGTAACTGGCGCGGTGATCACAATTGAAACCATGATCCGCGTCGTAGACATGGATCGTCACCTGCGGATGCGCTTTGCGGACCTTGTCGACATCCGTCAACGGAATGTGCGCGTCCTTGGCACCGAAGTGCATCATCACCGGGCAGCGCGGCCGTTTGTCGATTTGGCCGGCCACGCCGCCGCCGTAGTACGACACCGCCGCATCGACACCGGTCAAATCACTCGCGCTGAGCCACGCGAGCAGTCCGCCAAAACAATAGCCGACGACGCCGACCTTGCCGAACCGACGCGCATCATCGACTGCGGCCTGCAGGTCCTGCAGCGTCTGCTCCATCTTCAGTTTGCCACGCGCGATCTCGATGCCACGCCCCATGTCCTGCTGCTCGTAACCCAGCTCGATATTGCGCTGCACGCGATCGAAGATCTGCGGCGCAATCGCGGCATAGCCCGCCGCCGCGTAGCCGTCGCACACGTTGCGGACATGCGCATTGACCCCGAAGATCTCTTGGATGACCACAATGCCCCCACGCGGTTTTTGCGCCGGCATCGCCTCGTACAGCCCGTATGCGAAGCCGTCGACCGCGCGCAATTGTCTCGCCTGCCCCATACTCTCCTCCGTGTGTGTTGGTGTGGCACGTGAGCCTATACACAGCGTTCCGGCCCGTCCATGCTCGGCGCGGGCGTCGCGCGGGTGTCATCAGTTCATAACAATGGTCACCCAGAGTTTGGCGAATATCTCGGATCGCGCGCAATGACCCCACAGACCGTCATGCTGGTTGAAGACGAGCCTGAGATACGCGACATGTTGAGCTTCGCGCTGACGCGCGCCGGATTTACCGCCGTGACCGCGGGAACCGCCGAGGAAGCGCTGCAGTTGCTGGACGGGCAGCTGCCGGCCGTCGTGATCATCGACTGGATGCTGCCCGGCGCCAGCGGCCTCGATCTCGCGCGGCGCCTACGGCGCGACGAACTGTTTGCCGATCTGCCGCTGATCATGCTGACCGCGCGCGGCGAGGAAGCCGACAAGCTCAAAGGCTTCGACGCCGGGATCGACGACTACATCACGAAGCCGTTCTCGCCAAAAGAACTCGTCGCGCGAATCCGCGCGTTGCAGCGACGCTCGAGTGGGGCCGTCGATGGACGCCTCCAGCTCGGTGACCTCACCGTTGATATGCAGAGCCATCGGGTGACGTTCGGCGCGCAGACAATCCCGTTGGGCCCCACCGAATTCCGTCTGCTGATGCTGCTGATGCAGCATCCCGACCGTGCATTCGACCGCGCACAGCTGCTCGATCGGGTCTGGGGTCGCTCAGTGTATGTCGAGGAGCGCACCGTCGATGTCCACGTGCTGCGCCTGCGGCGCGCATTGAAACCGTTTCGATTGGATAGCCTGGTCGAGACCGTGCGTGGCGTCGGCTATCGGTTATCGTCTGCGGCCGCCGAATCCATCGCATGATTCCCGGTCTCCCGCGCGAATTGTTCCGGATCGGCACACTGGTCGTTGCAGTGCTGTTCTTCGGGCTCGTCACCGGGCGATGGGGGCTGACGATCAGTGTTGGGTTGATCCCCTGGATCTTCCCGCATGCGCGCGAATTCATGCGCTTGCAGCAGTGGTCGAAGCACCCGATGCGACGTCCCGACCATACCACCGAGCTGTGGCAGGAACCGGCGGTGCGTGTGTTTCGCGCGATGCGCAATGCGCGCGGTCGGCTGCGGCGGCTCGTGACCCGGCTGCGCTACGTGAGGGCCGCAACCGAAGCGCTGCCGGACGGCGCGATCCTGATCAAACGCAATGGCGAAATCGATATGTTCAATGCCGCCGCACAATCGCTGCTCGGCCTGTCGTCAGGTGACGTCGGCAAGAATCTCGTTGGGCTCGTGCGCAATCCGGAAATCGCAGCTCTCGTGAACGGCGACGTCGCGGATGGGCTTGTCGAAATCGCCGCGACGCATTCTGAACTGCGGCTTGAGGTGCGACGGATCGAGATCGACGAGTCACGTCTGCTGATTCTCGCGCGCGACGTGACGCAACTGAACCGGCTGCTCAGCATGCGTCAGGATTTCGTCGCCAACGTATCCCATGAGCTGCGCACGCCGTTGACGGTCATTCTCGGCTACCTCGAATCGCTGGACGACACGACGCTCGATCGCGACCAGCTGCACGACCTGATGGGTCGGCTGCGCCCACCCACGAAGCGCATGAAGGTACTGGTCGACGACCTCTTGCTGCTGACCCGTTTGGAGTCGAGCCCAAAGCCGTCGCAGACGGAGCTCGACATCGTCAACGTCGCCGCGATGCTCGAGACGATCGTCGCCGACACGCGTCAGCTATCGGCCGGAAAGCATCGCATCACGTTGGAAGCCGATCCGACACTGCGCCTGCGCGGCAGCGAGTTCGAACTCCACAGCGCGTTTTCGAACCTCGTCAACAATGCGATCCGTTACAGCCCCGACGGCGGCGACATCCACGTGCGCTGGTATCAGTCGGCAACAGGACCCCACTTCGAGGTCGAGGATCACGGTATGGGAATTCCGGCGCAGCATCTGAGCCGAATCACCGAGCGCTTCTATCGGGTCGATCTGTCGGGTTCGCGTGCGCGCGGCGGTACGGGCCTCGGCCTCGCGATCGTCAAACATGTTCTCAAGCGACACGACGCAACGCTCGGAGTACGCAGCGAACTGAACAAGGGAAGCCTCTTCTTCTGCGACTTCAGCGATGCGGTGTCGACGGCGGCAAAAAAGTGATCTGTTTCGAGGTCAGCGAGTCTCTTCTGGTATACGTTTGAAGCTGTTCTGTGGTTTGGCGAGCTAGTACAGTTCAATGAGGCAAAGGAGATGCATGTTTTGAGTCGGCATATTTCGGAGCAATACGACACGGAGCTGGAGATCGTCCGCCGGCGCCTGATGGAAATGGGCGGGATGGTCGAACAGCAGTTACGCGACGCGATACGCGCGATTTCGACGTACGACGGCGAACTTGCCGCGAAGGTCTCCGCGCGGGATCGGGAGGTCAATCGCTTCGAAGTGACGCTCGATGAACAGTGCATCCAGATCATCGCCCGGCGCCAGCCGACCGCTACCGACTTGCGCTTGCTGGTCACGGTCATGAAGTCGAGTACCGATCTGGAACGCATCGGCGACGAAGCAAACCGGATCGCGAAGATGGCCCGGGAACTGTCCAATCTCGACTATCAGAAGAATCTCCATGTCGAGACGGACCGATTGGGGCAGCTGGCGACGTCGATGGTGTCGCGCGCACTCGATGCGCTCGCGCGGTTGGACACCAAGGAAGCACTCGAACTGATCGCGGCCGACAAGGACGTCGATGAAGAATACCGAGCCGTCATTGCGATGCTCGCGAACTCGATGACTGCCGACCCCGACGCCGTCGAACGCGACCTCCACCTGATCTGGGTCGCGCGTGCATTCGAGCGCATCGGCGACCACGCGAAAAACATCTCGGAATACGTGTTGTATCTCGTCGAAGGGAAAGACATCCGCCACCTGCCGAAGGTCACGCTCGGCGGGCCGCCAGGCGATGACGACTGACCCGACACACTAACGACGCGTCAGAGGCGCAAGACTCAGATGTTGCCCACCGTCGAGAATCAGCGTCTCACCGGTGACAATATCTGCCCCGGCAATGAAATACAGGATGGCTTCGGCGACGCTGTCAGGCGTCGCGGTCAGCCGCAACGGCGTCGTATCCTCCAGGTACTTCTTCGTTCGTTCGTAGTTCGCAACACCCATACCGTCCTTGAGCCATTCGCCCTGAATGAACCCCGGGCAGACCGCATTGACACGTATCTGCGGACCCAACGCGCGCGCGAGCGACAACGTCATCGTCACCAACGCGCCCTTTGACGCCGCGTACGCGATCGAACTGCCGACGCCCGTCACCGCCGCGATCGATGCGACATTGACGATGCTGCCGCGCCCGCCCCGCTGCATCGCTGTCGCCACGGCGCGCGTCATCTGGAATGCCCCGACGGTGTTGACACTGTAGATATCCAGGAAGTCCTGCTTGTCGAGTCCCTCGAGGTTGTCGTGCGCACAGAACTTCGTCGTGCCGGCATTGTTCACCAGCGCGTCGATCCGGCCCCACTTCGCGTCGGCGGCCGCGGCGAGTCGGCGACAGTCCGCATCGTCCGCCACGTCCGCGCGCACGACGAGCGTTTCCACACCGTACGCGCCGCAGGCGGCTTCGGTATCACGCGCGCCGGCCTCGTTGCGGGAATAGTTGATGAGGACGTGGCAACCGCGCTCGGCAAGCTGCCGTGCACACGCCGCCCCGACGCCCGACGACGAACCCGTGACGATTGCCACCCCACCTTGAATGTCCATAGCCGCCTCCGAGCAAGATCGTTAACATCGCGCGTCGGTCTGACGCCGCATGGCGTTCGTCGAAAGCCGTATGGCGTCCCCTGACGCCGCGTGAGTCCGCAGACCTTATCACGACAGTCACCCAGCAACTCGAAGGCGACGCCTTCGCGAGGATTGGTATGGCATTCGCTCCCTTCGATCTGACCGGCAAGGTCGCCCTGATCACCGGCGGCAATGGCGGAATCGGCCTCGGCATGGCGCAGGGTATTGCCCAGGCCGGTGGCGAGGTCTGCATCTGGGGTACCAATGCTGCCAAGAATGCCGCGGCCGTCGAACAACTCGCGGCCCATGGAACCCGCATTTCAGCCCAGCGCTGCGACGTTGCGGACGGGGACGCCGTGGCCGCGGCTTTCGCCGCGACAATCCAGACACATGGTCGCGTCGACGGCTGCTTCGCCAACGCCGGAATCGGGGGGCGCGGTGTGCCGTTCGATCAGATGCCGTTCGATGATTGGCGACGCATCATGGCGGTCAACCTCGACGGCGTGTATCACACGTTTCGTCATGCGACGGCGCATATGCGGCAACGCGCCGAAGCAGGCGATCCCGGTGGGCGACTCGTAGCGACGGCGAGCCTCGCCGCGATTTCTGGGCAACCGCGCGGCGAGCACTACGCGGCGTCGAAGGGCGCGATGATCTCGATGATCAAGGCGTTGGCGGTCGAGTACGCGCGCTACGGCGTCACTGCCCATACAATCCTTCCCGGCTGGATCGAGACCGCAATGACCACGGGCGCGTTCGGCAACGACAAGTTTGTCGAGAACGTCATGAAGCGTATACCGGTGCGACGCTGGGGAACGCCGGACGACTTCGGGGCAATCGCGGTGTACGTCATGAGTGACGCAAGCGCCTACCACACCGCCGATACTTTTCTGATCGACGGCGGCTACAACAACTTCTAGTGAGAGAGAATGAATCGATGATTCAAGCCGTGCTGTGGGACTTCGGCGGTGTGCTGACGACCAGTCCATTCGACGCCTTCAACCGGTTCGAGGCGGAACGCGGGATCCCCCGCGATTTCATTCGTGGCATCAACGCGACGAACCCCGAGCACAACGCGTGGGCGCGACTCGAGTCGAGCACGATTACTGTCGCGCAATTCGACCGCGAATTCGAAGCGGAGAGCCGCGCGGCGGGGCATCCGATTCCCGGTCAGTCCGTCATCGAGTTGCTGTCGGGGGATCTTCGCCCTCGCATGGTCGACGTCCTGATCGCGTGCAAGGCGCGCTACAAGGTCGCGTGCCTGACGAATAACGTGAAGTCCGGCGCCGGACCCGGCATGGCGCGCAGCAGCGAGCGCGCCGCGCAAATGGAGCGCGTCATGGCGCTGTTCGACCTCGTCCTCGAATCCAGCAAAGAAGGCATCCGCAAACCGAACCCCGCGTTTTATCTGCGCGCCTGCGAGCGGCTGCGGATCAAGCCGAACCAGGCGGTGTTCCTCGATGACCTCGGCATCAATTTGAAGCCGGCCAAGGAACTTGGCATGACGACGATCAAGGTCACGACCGAGGATCAGGCGATCGCGGAGCTCGCCGACGTGCTCAAGCTCGATTTCAATCGCTGACGAGGTTGCGCAACCGCGCGGCGGCGGCTTCGGGCGTCACGTCGCGCTGGGTCTCGCCGAGCATTTCGAAACCGACCATGAACTTGCGCACGCTGGCGGAGCGCAGCAGCGGCGGATAGATATGTGCGTGCAGCTGCCAGTGCGCACCGTGATCACGACCGCGACCGTGCCAGCCCATCGAATACGGGCACGACACGTCGAAAAGGCGATCATAGGCCGGCAACAACCGCGCGAGGATCGCCGCGAGATCGTCGCGATCGCGTGCGTCGAGATCGTCGAACCGGCACCGGTGTTCGAGCGGCAGCACCAACGTCTCGAACGGCCACGCGGCCCAATAGGGAACGACTGCGAGCCAACGTGCATTTCGCGCGACGACGCGCTCACCGAGCGCGATTTCCCGATGCGCATAATCCAGCAACAGCGTCGCGCCCGAACGTGCGTAGTCGCGCTGGCGCGCGTCTTCTCGGCGCGCGATCGTCGGCACCGCCGATGTTGCCCAGACCTGCCCGTGTGGATGCGGACTCGACGCGCCCATCATTGCGCCTTTGTTCTCGAATACCTGCACCCAAGCGTGGTCCTTGCCGAGACTCGCGAACTCCTCTCCCCATAAATCGATCACGCGTGCCAACTCCGCGCCGGACAGCGTCGCCAGCGTCGCGTCGTGGCGCGGTGAAAAGCACAAGACGCGACAGCGACCCGTCACCGAGTCGACCTGGAGCAACGGATCGGCGCTCGCGACGACATTCGTGTCGTCAAGGGCAGGGAAATCGTTGTCGAACGCGAACGTTCCGCTGTAGTCGGGATTCGACGCGCCCCCGACGCGTGGGTTGCGTGGACACAAGTAGCAGTCGCGCCGCCAACGATCCGACGCGCCCGCAGTCGCCGTTGCCTCGGCGCCTTGCCACGGGCGCTTCACGCGTCCGGGGGACACGATCACCCACTCTCCGGTCAGAATATTGTGGCGCCGCTCAGCCATCGAGGGACCGCACACCGCCAAGGGATCTCGCGGTGAACCACGCAGGCGCGTGGCCGAATTGCGTAGCGTACTTCGCGCTCGCGCGCGCCATCGCAGGGGCGCAGACGGTCGCATCGAACAACGCAACGACGCTGCCGCCAAAACCGGCCCCGGTCATGCGTGCACCATAACAGCCGGCCTGCGCCGCCAGTACGTTTGATAGCGCATCGAGTTCCGGACAGCTGACCTCATAATCGTCGCGCAGCGATTCGTGACTCGCCGACAACAACGCGCCAAGCGCCGTCCAGTCGCGCGACTCGAGCGCCGCTGCCGCGGCGTCGACGCGCGCCGCTTCGCTGACGACGTGCCGCGCCCTGCGGCGGACGACGTCGTCCGGAATATCGCGTTCGCGCGAGCGCAGTTGATCAGCACCCACCCGCGCAAACGCCGCGGCGTCGACGCCAAGTGCGCGTGCCGCCCGCTGTATCTCGTCGCGCCGCTCGTTGTACGCCGAATGCACCAACTGCCGTGTACGCCCGGTATCGGCCACGATCAGCACAACCGATGCATCGCTGAAGGGAATCGATCGATACGTATGATCGAGACAATCGAACAACAACGCGCTGCCCGGTTGCGCCAGCGCGATCACCGCCTGATCCATCAGGCCGCACTGCACGCCGATATGCTCGTGTTCGATGCGCTGCGCCGCCAGCGCCAGTTGCAGCGGCGCAATCGGTCGGTCGATGAGGCGCGCGAGCGCGTGCAGCAACACGACGCTCAGCGATGCCGAACTCGACAAGCCGCTGCCGGGAATCGCGCCGCAGACCATCACGTCGACGCCAGGTATGTCGATTCCAGCATCTGCGAGCACCGCAATCGCGCCACTCAGAAAGCGGCCCCACGACCCGATCGGCAACGGTGTCGGGGCGCCGGACGCGACATCGATGACCTCCGACGCGTTCAAGCTCGAGCCGCGCAGGCGGCCGCGGTTCAAGCGAACTGCCACCGTCGTACCAAACTGAATCGGCATCGGCAGTACCGCACCGCCGCAGTAGTCGATGTGGTCACCGATCAGATTGACGCGACCGGGCGCCCAGAACACTTTCGGGGCCGCGTGACCGCCGAAGTGCTCATGGAAGCCGCGGACGACTTCGTCGCGACCGCTTACTGATCGCAGTTCCGGGGCGTGTGCCGGGTCAGGCATGTTGCGCCAGGCGCGGCTTCGCTTCGAGTCGGTGGTTCTCGAAGGCCGGCAACCACTTCGCGTGCGCCGTCAGCAGTTCGGCGGTCATCGCCCGGATATCGTCGAGCGTCCCAACGGCGCCGGTGAGGGGATCGAGCGCCATGGCCTGAAACACGGCCTCCGGGTCCGACTCCAGTGCTGCTTTGACCGCGAGCCGCTGCACGTTGATCTGCGTCTGGTTGATGGCGGCGAGATGAGTGGGAATGTCACCGACCGACAACGGCGAAATACCGCGCGAGTCGACGCGGCACGGGACTTCGACGCAGGTGTCGTCCGGCAGATTCGTGATGTAACCGGCGTTCATGACGTTGCCGTAGATCTTTTCGACGGCGCCGCCGGCAAGCGCGCTGACGATGCGGCTGCCATACTCATTGCTGCGCGTCAGTGCTATCGGCTCCGTGCCGTCGGCCATCTTCTCCATCACGACTCGCCAATCCGGTCGGTTGTACAGTTCCTTGATGAAACCGGAGCCGCCATTCCAGCTGCCGCCGGGGCAATAGGCGGCGATCAATTCGGGTCGCTTGCGGAACCACGCGGAATACTCGGAATTGTGGCCGCTGGCCTCGGTCACCGGGTAGCCGAAGTGTTTGATGTACTCCATCCGGGATGTGTCCTTGCGCCAGAGCTGCGGATTCACGGCGAGTTCGCGAATTCGCGGAAGCAGATCGTGATCCTGGTGCGCGAACCGTACGATCCATGCCTGGTGGTTCAAGCCCGCGCACTCGAAGTCGACCTCGTCGAGCGGCACTTTCAATCGATGCGCCCATTGATGGGTCGTGTGCTGCACGGAATGGCACAAACCCACGAGACGAATACCCGGTACGCCTTCGTTCATACCCCAGCACAACATCGCCATCGGATTGGTGTAGTTGAGCACCCAGGCGTTCGGACACTGCGCCATGATGTCGCGCCCCATCTCCAACAGATGTGGCAGGGTGCGCAGGCAGCGCATGATTCCGCCCGGTGTCAGCGTATCGCCGATCGCCTGATCGATGCCGTAGCGACGCGGTATGTCGATCTCGGTTTCGATGGCTTCGTAGCCGCCGACGAGAATGCTGATGATGACGTAATCTGCACCGGCCAACGCGGCGCGACGATCCTGATGCAACGAATAGCTGGCGTCGGCATAGCCGCCGTCGCGACAGATGCGCTCGACAATGCGTCCTGCATAGGCCAGCCGCTCCGGATCAACATCGACCAGCGCAAAGTGCGCATCGCGCAAGTGCGGGTACGTCAGAATGTCGGCAGTCAGTCGGCTGGAAAACACTAGGCTGCCGGCCCCAATGATCGCGATGCGCGCCACGACATCTCCCCGGTTCGAAAGCAGGCATATTAGGAGCGACGGCGCGGCTGAGCCAGCGCGTTGCTAGCCGCCTTCGATCCTGTGCAGGAAATACACTTCCGAGTCGGCGCGAATCGGATCGAGAAACGGATCGTGAATGATGTCGCCGTCGATCGCGACTGCGACCTTGCCGATCAACACCTGCGTGATGCCGGGGAAGCGCAGTTCCAGTTGTGCGACGAGGTCGCGGAAGCTCGCGGCGTTCACCTCGAGCTCCTGGACTCCGACGGTGTGCTGCATCAGGTGATCCGGGAAGAACACCTTCGCCATGCGATGCTCAGCCCTTCGCGGCCTCGATCGCGGCCAGCACGCGTGGAGGTGATAACGGCAGATCGTGGATCCGCACGCCGGTTGCCGCGCGCACCGCGTTCGCTGCAGCGGCCAGCGGCGCCACGATCGGCACTTCGCCGACACCGCGCACGCCGTACGGATGCGACGGATTGGCGACCTCGATGATTTGCGTGTCGATCATCGGCATGTCCGAAGCAACCGGCATCCGATAGTCGAGGAAGCCCGCGTTCTGCATGACGCCCTTCGCGTCATAGATGTACTCCTCGTTCAGCGCCCAGCCGAGACCCTGCACTGCGCCACCCTGCATCTGGCCCTCGACGTAACTCGGATGAATCGCTTTGCCCGCGTCCTGGATCGCCGTAAAGCGCAGCACATCCACCTTGCCGGTGTCCGGGTCGACACGAACATCGGTAAAGTTGACCGCGAAGCCCGGACCGGCACCGCGCGCATTCAACGACGCACGACCCAGCAACGGCCCACCCGTACGCCCCGCCGTCGCTGCGATCTGCGCGAGCGTCAGCGGCTTCAGGTCCGCGTTGACACCCGGCTTCGGTATGGCCCGACCGTCCTGCCAATCGACCATATCGGCCTCGATGCCCCACGTCGCGGCCGCCCGCTGTTTGCATTGGGCGATGATGTCGCGCGATGCCTGGATCACCGCCATGCCGGTCGCGAACGTCACGCGGCTGCCGCCGGTGACGTTGGTATAACCAGCACTCTCGGTGTCGGCGACGAGCACTCTGATCTTGTCGTACGGCACGCCCAACTCTTCCGCCGCCATCAGCGCCATCGACGCGCGCGAGCCGCCGATGTCCGGATTGCCTTCGATGACGGTCACCGTGCCGTTCTCATTGATG
>CAYUMA010000092.1:0-4481 GCA_964445675.1 uncultured Pseudomonadales bacterium
TCGACTTCTTTCGGATTGACGAAATCGGTCATGCCGAATTTGCGCGCGAGCGCTACCTTCCCCGGATTCGTGTCGACGCCGATGATGCGATTCGCGCCGCCCAGACGCGCGCCTTGAATCACGTTGAGGCCAATGCCGCCCAAGCCGAAGACCGCGACGTTGGCGCCCGCCTCGACTTTCGCCGTGTTGATCACCGCACCGATGCCGGTCGTGACGCCGCAGCCGATGTAGCAGACCTTGTCGAACGGCGCATCGTCGCGGATTTTCGCCACCGCGATCTCCGGCAGCACTGTGAAGTTCGCGAACGTCGACGTCCCCATGTAGTGATGCAGTGGCTTGCCCTTGAACGAGAAGCGGCTGGTGCCGTCCGGCATGACACCGCGACCCTGCGTCTCGCGAATCGCCTGACACAGATTGGTCTTGCCCGACGTACAGAATTTGCATTGCCGGCACTCGGGTGTGTACAGCGGGATCACGTGATCGCCTTTTGTCAGCGAGGTCACGCCGGCGCCAACCTCGACGACGATGCCGGCGCCTTCGTGGCCCATGATCGCCGGGAACAATCCTTCCGGATCGTCACCGGACAATGTGTATGCGTCGGTATGACAGACGCCGGTCGCTTTGATTTCGACGAGCACTTCACCGGCTTTGGGTCCGTCGAGTTGTACGGTCTCGATCGACAACGGTTCACCCGCGGCGAATGCGACGGCGGCGCGAACATCCATAGTGGTTCTCTCTATTGTCTACGATGATTCGCGCGAGGCTAACGCGGCGTCGCTAGAATGCAACCCATCGCCGATTGATCCATCGAGCACCGATGAAGTTCGCGTTCTCCGTTCCCGATTGGATGTCGCAGTGGCGCAACTTCTTTCCGCTGATCAGCGTGCTCGGCAACTACAAACGCCGGGATCTCAGCCACGATCTGTTTGCCGGATTGGTCATCAGCGTCATCACGGTTCCGCAGGCGATCGCGTATGCATTCCTCGCGGGGCTTCCGCCGCAGGCCGGTCTTTATGCGAGTGTCGTGCCGCCGCTGCTGTACGCGGTGCTCGGTTCGTCGCCGGGCCTCGCGGTAGGACCCGTCGCCGTGATCGCAATCATGGTCGCGGAAGCGGCGCGCGCGCATGCACCGGCGTTTTCGGATGCATACCTCGGCGTCACCGCGGTGATCTGCCTGCAATCCGCGATCACGTTGTGGTTGTTGCGGCTCACGAACATGGGCGGCGTCGTGAACCTGTTGAGCCATCCGGTGATATCGGGGTTCATCAATGCCGCGGCGATCATGATCATCCTCAGCCAACTGACGGCGTTCACCGGCATCCCCGCCATCGAGGGCAGTCCGTTCGCGCAGGCGCTGCACCTCGTCAGCGACCTCTCGGCATTGAACCCGGTCACTCTCGCCGTGGGTTGCGCGAGCATTGCGCTGCTGTGGCTGATGCAGCGCTTCGGCTTCTATCTCGTACTGCCGTTCCTGCGCCGAGTCGGACGCAATCATCCGATCACGCGGTTCGGGCCGATGCTGGTGGCAGTCGGCGCAATCGGCGCCGTCGTCGCGTTCGGGCTCGATGAGCACTACGCGGTCGCCACAGTCGGGCCGATCGCCGGTGGGTTACCGCGGCTTTCGTGGCCGCCATTCGATGTCGCGCTGTGGATCGATCTGATGCCGGCGTCGGCGATGATCGCGCTGGTCGCGTACGTGCAGAGCTTCTCGATCGGCACGCAGCTCGCACAACGCAAACGGCAACGCCTCAATCCGAATCAGGAGTTGATCGCGCTCGGCGCTGCCGATTTCGGTGCGGCCTTCACAGGCGGCATGCCGGTGGCCGGGAGCTTGTCGCGGTCGACGGGCCGCGGGCGTACGCCGTTGACCGGCGTTTTCTGCGCGCTGTTCGTGCTCGTTACGCTGCTGTGGCTGACACGGTTCGCAGCCCCGCTGCCCCATGCGGCGCTGGCTGCGATCATCATCATGTCGGTGTCTGACTTCATCGACTTCTCGCCGGTCTACCGCTACTGGAAGTTCTATCGACACGACAGCATCACGCATATCGTTGCGTTGCTGGGCGTGCTGCTGTTCGGCGTCGAGCGCGGCCTGTTGATCGGCATTCTCGTGGCGGTTGCGCTGTTGGTGCGTCGTTCGAGCCGGCCGCACATCGCAATCGTCGGGCGGGTTGGCGATTCGGCGCACTTCCGCAACGAATTGCGCTATCAGGTGGCGACGCATCCGCACGTGATGGCGGTGCGGATCGACGAGAACCTGTATTTCGCGAACGCGAACCTCGTGGAGACGCGACTGCTGCGGTTGGTGTCGCGCAACCCGAAGATCCGTCACTTGCTGCTCGTGTGCAGCGCGATCAACTTCATCGACACGAGCGGGCTCGAAATGCTCGAGCGCGTCGGCCGCGAGTTGATCCGCCGCGACGTGCAGCTCAACCTGTCTGAGGTCAAGGGTCCGGTCATGGATCAGCTGAACGCATCCGATCTACCGCGCGAATTGTCCGGACGCATTTTCTTCACCACCGACGAGGCAATGCGCGAACTCGGGAAGACCGGCTGAAAACACGATTCCAGAATTGTTTGAGGAGGACGACGCCATGAACAAAATCGAGGGGCTGCACCACATCGCGATCTGCACGTCGGATATGAAATCGCAGATCGAGTATTTCACCGACGTACTCGGCATGGAGCTGGTCGCGCTGTATTGGATGCACGGTGTCGCGAACACGTTTCACGGGTTTCTGCGACTCAACGACGAGAGCTCAGTTGCATTGGTGCACAACCCGGACATCGACAAAATTCCGGCCGAGTTGGGCAAGACCCACGCCGGCAATCCCGGCGGCAACTGCGCCCGCGGCGTAATGCAGCATCTGGCGCTGCGCGTTGCGAACGACGCAGAGCTGCTGGCGATGCGCGATCGTATCCGCGCAAAAGGCATACCGGTGCTCGGACCGATCGATCACGGCTTCTGCAAATCGATCTACTTCGCGGGCCTCGAAAATCTCGCGCTCGAGCTGTCGTGGTCGAGTGAGGCGATCGACGCGCGCGCGTGGATCGACCCCGAGGTCGTGGCGCTCAACAACATCAGTGCGATGGAACTCGCGCGCTACAAGAAGTCGTCCGACTACACGGATCAGGCGGGCGGCGTCAAACAACCGGGCATCGACGCGCCGGGCCCGCACATGACGAACTATCCGCCGGGTCGCTACGAGCGCGTGCTGTCGACGCCCGATGAAGTGGTGCTCGCGAACAGCGAGAACCAACCGCCGGTGACGCTGCGGAAGTTCGGTGCACCGGACTCGCTCTAGCCATCCCTGGTCGCTCGCCATGCGCCATCCCTGGCGCACGACGGTCCGGCGCACCGAACCTCCGCAACCCTTTGTTGGGGGCCATCGAGACGTCGAGGCCAATCGATTAGCCTCGACTAGCGAGCCAATGCAGCAGCAGTTCGTTGACGCGTTCGGGCGCCTGGTCGGTGATGAAATGGCCGACGCCCGGTAACACTTCGAAGCGATACGGCGCGGAGACGAAATTCGCGGTCGCCTCTGCCGCGACGCGGCCGACCGTCGCATCCTGATCGCCCCATAAGTACATCGTTGGCACGATGACCGGCGGCACATCGGGAAGCGCGAGCGCACCACCGGCTACACGCGGCGCCCGATACCAGTTGATCGCAGCATCGAGCGCTTCGAAATTCCCCAGCCGCTCCAGGTACGCGGTGATATCGACGTCGCCGACGCCCTGGTTGCGCAGCGTGCTGCGCAACCGGCGCGCGTCGTCCGCCAACAATTCCCGCGCTGCGTTCGAATCCTGAAACGCACGATGGTGGCGTGATCGATCCGCCTGCGCGGTATCCGCCTTCATCGCTCGCGCGAACGCCGCCGGGTGCGGCCGCGACAAGATGGTGAGGCTATCGAGTTCTTCCGGATGTCGTGCTGCCAACAGCCACGACAGCTGCCCGCCCCAGTCGTGGCCGACCAGGTGATAGTGGTTGTATCCCAACGATTCGGCCATGGCGCGTGCGTCGCCGATCAATAGATTCGTCGCGTAGTCTTCGATCGCCGGCGGTCGCGCGCGCGGCGAATAGCCGCGTTGATTCGGCGCCACGGCGAAATAGCCGGCACGCGCCAGCGCCGGCAGCTGATGTCGCCAGCTATGGCTCGTCTGCGGAAAACCGTGCAGCAGCAAAACCAGCGGCGAACCCGAATTGCCGGCGACATCGGCTTCGAAGACGAGGCCGGAGGCCCGCAGTTCGATCACTCTTTGGCGACCTTCGCCATCAACTCGCCGACGCGCAGTTCACCCTCGCGAGTCTGCCCGCCCATCTCGAGAAATCGCTTCATGTTGCGCTGCGCGCCCGCCGTCCTGAGCGTGCGTTGGAACAGATATGCCTCATCGACGAGTCCTTCGGCCAGCGGTTTATCGGCGTTGTTGAGGCTCTCCTTCGCGAGGCGCACCGCTTCGACCGGGAAGGTCGCAATCCGGCG
>CAYUMA010000093.1:0-3036 GCA_964445675.1 uncultured Pseudomonadales bacterium
TGCAGAGCGACCTCGACAACCTCAAGTCTTTACTGCGTGAGGAAGGCATTCGATACGTGCCGGCGAGTATCAAGGTGACCGGCACCCGAATCGAGATGGCCTTCTTCGATGCAGCCGGGCGCGATGCTGCGCAGACCGTGATCGAGTCGAAGTACGGCGACTATCGAATCGAACCGCGCGACGTGGACGGTCATCCGGGGTTGTGGCTGACACTGCTCGAGGCGAAGATTTTGGAGATCCGGACGTACGCGATCACCCAGAATCTTCAGAGCCTGCGCAATCGCGTCAACGAACTCGGTGTTTCCGAGCCGCTGGTGCAACGCCTTGGGGAGTCGCGCATCGTCGTCGATCTACCCGGGATCCAAGACAGCGCAGACGCCAAACGTATCCTGAACAAGTTTGCCAACCTCGAGTTCCGTCTCGTCGCAAAACCCAACGAACGGGTGTCCGAGACAGAAACATATGAGTACGAAGGCCGCACGATCGTACTCGAGCGACACAACATCGTCACGGGCGATCGTGTCACCGGCGCGCAACAGGACTACGACCCCGAGAACAACACGCCGCAGGTCAGCATCACGCTCGATGGTGATGGCGGTGGCCGCATGCACGATTCGACCAAGGACAACGTCGGGAATCAGATGGCGATTCTGTTCAAGGAACTGAAGCCGCGTTCGCGCCTCGTCGACCAAGACGGCAAGCAGGTCGTGGAGAACTACAGCGTCGAAGAAAAACGCCTGATCAGCGTCGCAACGATCCGCTCGGCGCTCGGTTTCCGCTTCAGGATTACCGGTGTCGGATTGGAAGAAGCGCGGGATCTTGCGTTGCTGTTACGGGCAGGCGCGCTCGCGGCGCCGATGTACATCGTCGAGGAACGTACGATCGGTGCGAGTTTGGGCGAGGAGAACATCAGGCAAGGTACCGAAGCCGGCATCATCGGATTGCTGCTGGTCGTTGGCTTCATGGTGGTCGCCTACAAAGTATTCGGGCTGCTTGCGAACATTGCGCTCATTGCGAACGTGGTGCTCCTCATCGCCGTCATGTCGGTGCTCGGCGCAACGCTGACGATGCCCGGGATCGCAGGCATCGTACTGACAGTGGGTATGGCCGTGGACTCGAACATCCTCATATTCGCGCGGATCAAAGAAGAAATGCAGAAACGTGGCATTCAGGCGGCCATTACGACCGGGTTCGATCGCGCGTTCATAACGATATTCGATGCGAATTTAACGACCTTCTTCATCGCGGTGATCCTGTTTGCGATGGGCAGCGGACCGGTCAAGGGATTCGCGGTGACGCTGGCAATTGGTATCGCAACGACCGTGTTCACAGCGGTCACAGTGACACGCGCGTTGATCAATCTTACTCACGGCGGCCGAAATCTGAAGAAGTTGTACATATGAAGGTGGTCAGCCAGTGAGGTCGTTGCGCGACTACAACATCGACTTCATGGGCGTACGCCGGACTGCGATTGCCATTTCGATCGCGCTGGTGTTGCTGTCGGTCGGATCGCTCGTCTTTCAAGGACTCAATTGGGGGCTCGATTTCACCGGCGGCACGCTGGTCGAAGTTACCTTCGCGTCGGCCGCATCGTCCGACGAGGTGCGAGCCGCGCTCGATGCCGACGGCTTCGTCGACGGCGTGGTACAGAACTTCGGCACGGAACGCGATTTGTTGATCCGCATGCCACCCCAGGAAGGGCGTGAGGCGGCGCTGCTCGGCAATGCAGTTTTCGAATCACTGCAGAGCGCGTTTCCCGGGGTCGAACTGCGCCGTAGTGAATTCGTTGGTCCCGCTGTCGGCGAAGAACTGCGTGAAACCGGCGGCCTGGCGATGCTTGTGTCTTTGCTGTCGGTCATGATCTACGTCATGTTTCGATTCACGACTAAGTTTGCGATCGGCGGGATCGTCGCGTTGGCCCATGACGCAATCCTGACGCTCGGCGCGTTCTCGCTGTTTCAGTGGACCTTCGATCTAACCGGCCTTGCAGCAGTACTCGCGATCATCGGTTTCTCGATCAACGATACGATCGTGATCTTCGACCGCATTCGCGAGAATTTTCGGTCGATGCGACGTGCCACTCCCGAGGAGACGATCAACGTATCCATCAATCAAACGCTCGATCGCACCATCAGCACGTCGTTTACGGTCATGCTCGTGTTGGGTGCACTTGCGGCGCTCGGCGGCGATGTCGTGCATGGGTTTGCGCTCGCACTGATCGTCGGTGTTGTTGCCGGCGTCTATTCGTCCGTGTACATCGCCGCGAATCTGCTCGTGATACTGGGAATGACGCGCGAAGATCTGTTGGCGCCGGAGAAGGAAAAGGAATCAAGCGCGCCGTAGCCACGAGTGTGGGCGATTTACTATGGGAGGAACTCCCCTCCAGATCGCGACCAACACATCAATTGTCCAACCGATGCTGGCGCGCCACAACAGGGCCGTCAGCGTCAGCCTTTGAGCAGCACCGGCGTCAGCGTCGGTCGAATCGTCTGCAGAATCGCTTTGAATACTTTTGGGTTGCCGGCGACGATGTTGCCGGTCTCCATGTAGTCCTCGCCGCCGATCAGATCGCTGACAAAACCGCCGGCCTCCAGGATCAGTAACGCGCCCGCCGCGATGTCCCAGGGCTTGAGTCCAAGCTCCCAGAAACCATCGGCGCGGCCCGCGGCCACGTAAGCGAGGTCGAGCGCCGCCGATCCGGCGCGGCGGATCCCGCGGCACTGTGTGGTGAACGCAGTCAGCATCGCCATGTAGGGTTCCAGGTGTAGCGCGACGTCTTTGAACGGAATGCCGGTGGCGAGTACTGCATCTTCGAGTCGGTGGCGATTGCTGACGCGAATCCGTTTGCCGTTCAGATGGGCGCCGGCGCCGCGCGACGCCGTGAACTCTTCGTTGCGGATCGGATCGATGATCACCGCGTGTTCGAGGCGACCGCGATATTTGGCGCCGATCGACACGCAGAAGTGCGGAATCCCGTGCAGGTAGTTTGTCGTGCCGTCGAGTGGGTCGATGATCCACGTGTACTCATCGCCGGAG
>CAYUMA010000094.1:0-5270 GCA_964445675.1 uncultured Pseudomonadales bacterium
ACCCGCGCCTTCTTTTCCTTCATTTCCACTTCCGTCGGCGCGCCGACCTTGATCACAGCAACTCCGCCGGCGAGTTTCGCAAGGCGTTCCTGCAGTTTTTCGCGATCGTAATCCGACGATGTGTCTTCGATCTCTGCGCGAATCTGCTTGATGCGGCCTTCGATATCCGCCCGCACGCCGGCGCCATCGACGATCGTACTGTTTTCTTTTGTGCACGAAACCCGCTTCGCGCGGCCGAGGTCTTCCAGCGTCGCACCTTCGAGCGTCAGGCCGACTTCTTCGGAAATGACGGTGCCTCCGGTCAGCACGCCGATATCCTGCAGCATCGCCTTGCGACGATCGCCGAAACCGGGCGCTTTCGCCGCGGTGATCTTGACGATCCCACGCATGTTGTTGACGACGAGTGTTGCGAGCGCTTCGCCTTCGATGTCTTCGGCCACGACAAACAGCGGTTTTCCGGACTTCGCAACAGCTTCGAGAATCGGCAGCATGTCGCGAATGTTGGAGATCTTCTTGTCACAGAGCAGGATGTAGGGGTCATCGAGCTCCGCCGACATCGATTCCTGACTATTGATGAAATACGGCGACAGGTAGCCGCGATCGAACTGCATGCCTTCGACGACATCGAGTTCGTTTTCGAGACCGCTCCCTTCCTCGACCGTGATGACGCCTTCTTTGCCCACTTTTCCCATCGCGTTGGCGATGATTTCACCCACCGCCGAGTCGCTGTTCGCGGAGATCGTGCCGACCTGAGCAATCGACTTCGCGTCTTCGCACGGAGTCGCCATCGCTTCGATCTCTTTCACCGCTGCGGCCACTGCCTTGTCGATGCCGCGCTTCAGATCCATCGGGTTCATACCGGCGGCAACTGACTTCAGGCCTTCGGTGAGGATCGCCTGCGCCAACACTGTTGCGGTGGTGGTGCCGTCGCCCGCTTCATCAGATGTCTGGCTCGCGACTTCTTTGACCATCTGTGCGCCCATGTTCTCGAACTTGTCCTTCAGTTCGATTTCCTTGGCAACCGATACACCATCTTTCGTGACGGTCGGAGCACCGTACGACTTGTCCAAAATGACGTTGCGGCCTTTCGGACCCAACGTGACTCGTACCGCTTCTGCCAGGATGTTCACACCTGCCAGCATCCGCTGGCGGGCGTCATCTCCAAATCGTACGTCTTTCGCGCTCATCGCTTGTTCCTCTTAAATCCAAATTCGAACAGTTCAGCCTTTCAGAACCCCGAAGATTTCGCTCTCGGAGAGAATCAACAATTCCTCGCCGTCGATCTTCACGGTGCTGCCGCCGTACTGACCAAAAATCACTTTGTCGCCCACCTTCACGTCGGGTGCGCGTACGTCGCCGTTATCGAGCGCTTTGCCCGGTCCGACGGCCAGTACCTCGCCGCGGGACGGCTTTTCCGCGACGGAGTCTGGCAGCACGATGCCACCGGCAGTTTTGGTCTCTTCTTCGAGCCGGCGCACTACAACTCGGTCATGTAAGGGTCGGATCTTCATCGCAAAATTTCTCCCAAGTCTCTGATTCCTTTAACTAATTCGATCGATTCTCGCGGTGCGGAGGGCGTCGGTAAGCTGGCACTCCCCGCTCGGGACTGCCAATCATAGTGAGCCCGCGCTGAGTTTCAAGGCATATCAATGTGTTTGAGGTCCGGGAATCAAACGGCCAGCCGCTATATGTGGCCAATCGCCTCGACTTCAAGGCCCGATGGGAATTCGACGTGCGTGCACGGCTCGACGAAACACGCGCGGATCAAAATAATCGCGCCCTTACAGACTCGGCAGAATTGCAGAATTAATGATGAACGAACGATCGCCTGACGAGCCGGCCATTGCCGAACAGATCTGGCAGGTTATCGCGCTCATTCCGAAGGGACGCGTCGCGACCTACGGTCAGGTCGCCGAGCTTGCGGGGCTTCCCGGTGGCGCCCGCCGCGTCGGTCGCATCTTGAGCCAGTTGCCGCGCGGCAGCCGAATCCCGTGGCACCGAGTCGTCAACGCATCGGGCGGTATTTCGCTGCCCGAATCTTCCGGCGGCTACCAACGTCAGCGTAAACGCCTGACGCGAGAAGGTGTCGTGTTCAATACGTCCGGGCGAATCGCGCTAAAGCGATTTCGTTGGCGACCGTAGCTGCGCTTCCCGGTACGGTGCGACCCAAAACAACAACACCATGCCTGGGATCGCAAACACCGCGCACAATACGAAAAAGCGCGTCCAGCCAAGACCGTCCGCTGGCACACCGAGCATCACCAGCAGATTCATGAAAGTCGCCGCGGCGGCGTCGGCCTTCCCGCCCGAATAGCCTTCAACGAGGAAGCCTGTTGCGGCATTCGCAAGCGTGCGCGGCAACGCAGTGAGCGCAGTGAAGAGCGCGAACTGCGTCGCCGCGAGCGCGGGCGACGTCTCGCGCGCGATGAATCCGACAAACGCCGCCGTGCCGAGCCCGACACCGAGGTATTCGAGCGAGATGACGACCGCCAGCGCCCATGGATTGTGGCCGATCTCAGCGAGCAGCGCGAAGCCGAGAATCGGCACCAGCTGCGCCACACCGAAGAGCCACAGGGCTCGGTTGATGCCGATGCGGACCATCAGTATTCCGCCGAGCAATCCACCGATGATCGATGGCCACAACGCCGCATTTTTTGCGATCAATCCGATCTCGGTGAGGCTGAAGCCGAGGTCGAGGTAGAACGGGGTCGACAGCGCCGTCGCCATACTGTCGCCGAGCTTGTAGAAGAACATGAATGCGAGCGAAAGAACCGCGTATCTAGGGCCGCGACGCGCAACGAACTCCCGAAACGGTTCGACGACCGCGTCTCGCAGGCTGCGCGGGACGAGCGGCCGAGCAATCGCCTCTCCGATGGTCAACGTCAAACCAATTCCGACGAGCATGAACAATGCAACGATCCTGATCACCCAATCCCACGCCAGATTGTCCGCGAGCACGAACGCGAGCGAGCCGGGAATCAGCCCGGCGATTCTGTACGCCTGAATATGAACCGCGTTGCCGAGTCCCAGTTCGAGCTCCGGGAGCAGTTCGCGCCGATACGCGTCGAGCACGATGTCCTGCGTCGCGCTGAAGAACGCAACGATTACCGCAAGCCAGAGAATCGATCGGAGGCCGGTCTCCGGATGCCCCTCGCCGACCAGTGCGATCGAGGCGAGCAGGCCTAACTGAGCCACGAGCATCCAGCCGCGCCGTCGCCCCAGCAGCGGCAGCTGATAACGATCCAGCAGAGGGGACCAGACGAACTTCCAGACATACGGTAACTGGACCAGCGCAAGTAGACCGATCTGCTTGAGGTCGACGCCCTCGCTGCGCAGCCACCCCGGCACCAGTTGAATCAGAAAGAAAAATGGCAGGCCGGACGTAAAGCCCGTGAACGCACAGATAATGATGCGGCGGTTCAGGATCCTGCGCAGGATGGAATCGGGCTCCTGCACCGGACGGCCGATCAGTCGCGAAAGTTTTCGAACTGCAGCGGGATCTCGAGTTCGGCTTCGCGCAACATCGCGATGACCTGCTGGAGATCGTCGCGCTTCTTGCCGGTGATACGAATCTTCTCACCCTGTATCGATGCTTGGACCTTGAGCTTCGAATCCTTGACGCACTTCACAATGGCCCTGCCCTGGTCGCGATCAATTCCCTGAACGATTCCATAACGGCGTCGCTTCTCCCGCCCCGATGCTTCGATCGTGCCCCCTTCCAGACAACCGGTCTCGACCTTTCGGCGTATCAGCTTGTCGCGCAGGATGTCCTCCATCTGTTCGATCTGAAACTCTTCTTCTGCGCGCACGAGGACCGCACCTTCCTCGAGTTCGAACGATGCACCAATCCCGCGAAAGTCGAAACGGGTGCCAAGCTCCCGATTGGCCTGATCGACCGCGTTGCGCACTTCCTGCATGTCGACCTCCGAGACGATGTCAAACGTTGGCAAGACGCGTCCTCGATCAGATCGTCAGCCGAGCATGCTCGGGGTACGTTACATGAGTCGGGCAATGCTCTGCGACAGCGTTCCTTGACAAGCCTTTACCCCTACTTGAATCTACCTTCGATCTCGACCCGTTCCACTCCGCGTAACTTACATGTCGCACGAGGACATTCCAATCCTGGTGGTCGATGACGCCAAGTTCTCGAGCGCCATCATCGCCAAGGCGCTGCGCAGCGGCGGGTTTTCCAATGTGCGGTTCACCAACAATCCGCTGCAGGCCCTGCGTTCGGTCGAGAAGCGACCCGCACAAATTCTCATCGCCGATTGGCTGATGCCGTCGATAGACGGACTCGAACTCACTCGGCGCATCAAGCGACTCGACGAGTCGTCCGGACACTTCACGTACGTGATGTTGTTGACCGCACGCGACGACATCGAGGCGATGCACGAAGCCTTCAAAGAAGGCGTCGATGACTTTCTCAACAAGGCCAATCTGCGCGGTCAGCTATTGCCGCGGGTATTCGCTGCACAACGCATCGCCGAACGCCAGAACGAATTGTTACGCACGAACAAACTGCTGCGTCGCAAGGTCCGCGAACTGACGACGACCGACCTCGTCGACCCGGTCACCGGCCTTGGCAACATGAAATTCACGCTCGAGCGACTCGGCGCGTTGGCGAAAGAGATCGATGCCCGGGGCGGCGCCGCGTGTGTGCTGCTCGTGGGCATCAACAACCTCGATGTCATCGAAAAACAGTACGACACAGCCGTCATCGATGAACTGATGTCGGGGATTGGCGCGAAGCTGCGTCAATTGGTTCGTCCGCTCGACGTGGTGACACGCCCCGAAGCCAACATGTTCGCGGTCACGATGCTGCAACCGGATATCGAGAACTGTACGTCGGCGAGCTTTCGCCGGATCTTCGACAATCTCTATATGCACTCCTTCAAGACCAGCGAAGGTTTTATTCCCGTCGTCGTCGGCGTCAGTCTCGTCGCCGCCGACGCGAGCACGACGGTGCCAGACCCACGAACGTTCATGCGCACCGCGTATGACGCACTGACACGTTCGTTCTCTACCGGAATCATCACGGTCGTGCGCTACGGCGAACGCGTCGAAGCACCCGTCGCACGAAACTGACGCTCGTTCGATGCGCAACCGGCTGACTCGTATCACGACTCGCGGCGGTGATCACGGCGACAGCGGCCTCGCCGACGGTACACGACACGCGAAGACGGCCCCCGTGTTCGCGGCGCTCGGCGACATCGACGAACTCAATTGTGCCCTCGGGATCGTCGTCGCCGGCCTCTCCGCCGAACACGACC
>CAYUMA010000095.1:0-6117 GCA_964445675.1 uncultured Pseudomonadales bacterium
CGTACGTGTCACCGGTGTAGTCGGGGTGAATGCCGCCCTGCATACACACTTCGGTGGCGCCGCGATCCCAACCCTCGACCGTTCGGCGTTGGATCTCGTCGAGCGACAGGTCATACGGCCGCCCGCGCAGGTTCTCCGACAGCTGGCCTTTCGAGAACGCGCAGAACTGACATTTGAAATAGCAGACGTTGGTGTAGTTGATGTTGCGATTGACGACGAAGCTGACGACGTCGCCGTTGACGCGCTTACGGATCGCATCGGCGGCGTGCACGACCGCGGTGAAATCGTCGCCGCGCGCGTTGAAGAGTCGCACGACGTCGCGTTCGGACAGATCATCGCCGCGCTGCGCGCGTTCGAGAATCGCCGCCACTGGGGCGGACGCCGCGAAGTCGGGGCCCTGGATCGCCGCGAGCACATCGGCCGGCGGACTACTCGTCTCACCGGGCGACCAGCTATCGGTACGCGGCAGGCCGGATGCGTCGACGAGGTCGAGCACCGCGGGTCGCAACGTCGCATCGAGCCATGTGTCGGGGCGTTGTGCGTATTTCGGATAGATCGTCAGGCGTTCGTGCAGCAGCTTGCCGGCGCGCGCGGTCTCGCGGCCGAGTTCTTCGAGGTGCGGCCACGGCGCTTCGGGATTGACGAAGTCCGGCGTCAACGGCGACACGCCGCCCCAATCGTTGATACCGGCCGCGATGATCTGCGGCAGCACGCCTGGGCTCAGATTCGGCGGCGCCTGAATGCTCATGTCGGCGCCGAACACGATGCGGGCGACCGCGATGGTCCACAACAGTTCGTCGAGATTGGGCTCCGGCGCGCGGACCATCTTCGTGCCTTCCTTCGCACGAAAATTCTGGATGATGATTTCCTGGATGTGGCCGTGCTCGGCGTGCACGGCGCGCAGCGCGAGCAACGATTCGATGCGCTCCAGCCGGGTTTCGCCGATGCCAATCAGAATCCCGGACGTGAACGGCACCCGCGCGGCGCCGGCGCGGCGCAACGTGTCCAGCCGCACCTCAGGAATCTTGTCAGGCGAACCGTAGTGCGGCATGCCTTTTTCGCTGAGCCGCGCCGATGCCGTCTCCAGCATGATGCCCATCGACGGCGATACCGTGCGCAGCAACGCGATCTCGGCGTCGGTCATCGTGCCGGGGTTGGCGTGCGGCAACAGGCCCGTCTCATCGAGCACCGCTTTGGCGGCCGCGTGCAGATATTCCAATGTCGTCGCGTAGCCCATCTGTGCCAGCGCCTCGCGCGCGGCTTTGTAACGCAGTTCGGGTTTTTCGCCGAGCGTGAACAAGGCCTCCTTGCAACCGAGCGCTTTGCCCTGGCGCGCAACGTCGAGCACCTTTTCGATCGTCATGTACGGTGCGTCGAGCTTTTTGGGGGTCTGTGCAAACGTGCAGTAGTGGCACACGTCGCGGCACAAGTGGGTCAGCGGAATGAAGACTTTCCGGGAGTAGGTGACGAGTTCGCCGAAGCCGCGATCGCGCAATTGCGCGGCGACGCCTGCCAGCTTTCGGGTATCGATCTCGGTCGCGAGCGCCAGCGCGTCGCGATCACTCGGTAGTTCGCCCCGCAGCGCGGCGTCCAATAGGGTGCCGGTGGATGTGCTCATGAATGCTCCGTGTTACGGCCAGAGGGTCGCCATTGGCACCGCGCCATCGGCCGACATGGACCATTTAAATCGCGGAAGAGCGATTATGCAGATGCGTCAGACGACTTGCTATACCGCTTGTTTCTAAACAAGTTCGCGTCCGCGAGGGGCCGGCGCGCTCCAAAACGCGCAGTAGATCACGCGGCGTATCGACGTCGATTCCGAACGCTTCGTTGCGCACGATGCGCGGTGTGATCCCGATACCATATGCGGCTTCGGCGTGCGGCTTGAAACTGTGCCCGTCGAATCGATAACGGATCAGATTCGGCGGCGACGAGACGATGCAATTGGTGCCGTCGCCTTCGCTGTCGGGTACGAGCGTGATGCGTTGATGTTGCTCGAGGATTGTTGCGACATCGGCGGGGGTGATCAGCGGCAGGTCGCCCGGCACGATCATCGTGCCGTGGGCATTGCGATTCGCCATCAGATAGCCGCCGGCGGCCTGCACCGATTCCGACAAGTCCGCGCCGGCGGCTTCGGCATAGAGTTCGCACCCATGTTGCCGCGCCAGGTCGGCCGCTTCAGGTGCGCGCGAGACAAGCAGGATGCCGGCGAGGTGCGGGGTCCGTGTCAGTGCGTCCAGCACGTCGCCGACCATCGCGAGCATCAACTCGCCGCGCTCGTGCGGCGTCAGCAGCGACGCGAGGCGCTGTTTCGCCCGGTGAACGTCTTTCAGCGGCACCACCGCCCACACGACGCGTTCCCCTCACTTGATCCGTTTGATGAATCGCAACACGTCGGCAGCGAGTTGCGCACGATCGGCCAACGTTAGCATGACGGTCTGGGTCACGACAGTGGCGATGCCCAGCGCGGCGATCGCGCCCTCGTGCGCGGCGTCCTGCTCATCGAGCACGTAGCCGCGCAACAGGCCGCGGTAGTGCTGCGCGACAGCGACTGTCGTGTTGGGAATACGCAGCTCCCGCATCATCTTTGCGGTAGGTCCCTTGATCGCAGTGCCGGCGACGATCGGCGACACGGCGACGACGGGTACAGTCGCGCGCGCGAGACGCTCTCTCATACCGGGAATCGCGAGCACCGGATCGACGCTGACGAAGGGGTTCGACGGACAGATGATGATGCCGGCGAGCGCCGGATCGTCGAGTCGACGCGCAAGCTCCGGCGACAACGCCGCGCCGGCCGCGCCGTCGAAACGAAATCCGGTCACGGCGGGCGCGCAGCGATCGCGGACGAAGTAATGCTGAAACGCGAGTTCACCGTCGGCGGTGCCGATCATCGTGCGCACCGGCGCGTCGCTCATCGGCAGGATCTCGTACGCAACGCCCAGCGCGGTCGCAAGTTCCTTTGTCACGCTCGTCAACGACGCGCCAGCACGCAGTCGTCGGGTGCGTTCGATGTGCATCGCGAGGTCGCGATCGCCGAGCTTGAACCACGTCTCGCCGCCGAGCCCCTCGAGCGCTTGCATGAACTGCCAGGTTTCACCTTTGCGACCCCAGCCTACGTCGGTATTCGATTGCCCGGAAAGCGTGTAGACGAGCGTATCGATGTCCGGCGACACGTGCAGCCCGAGGTGTTCGAAGTCATCGCCGGTGTTGACGACGAACGACACCTCCTCGGGACCGAGGTGTTGCGTCAGCCCGAGCGCGAGCTTGGCGCCGCCGACGCCGCCCGTGATCGCGACGAATCGCGGTGCTGCCATATCAGCGGAACATGTCTTCTTCGAGCGGGCGGACGATGTCGCGCGCTGTCTGGGCGCTATCTTCCGCGGGGAAGCCGCGCACCAGCGCAACCGGGGTTTTTTCGGTCGTTTCACCCATGACGAGCGTCGCGGCGGTTGCGATCGAATCGGCGCGATTGACGAGTGTGACCTTCAGTTCGCGGCCGTAGATGTCGTGGCCCCCGCGGCGATCGTCGAGCACGGCGATCCCGGCGCTGCCGATCGCGCCGCCGATCGAGCCGAGACGCCACGGCCGATTCATGCTGTCGCTGACGATGACGCCGGGGTGCACGCCGGTTTTCGCCGCGATCGAATCGCGGATCCGGCGCGCCGATGCATCGGGATCCACCGGCAGCAGCAGCGCGTGGTCGTCGGCATCGTGTTCGATGTTCGATTGGTCGATGCCCGCTTGTGCGCCGACGAGTCCGAGCCGGTGGCGCACGATCAACACACCGGGTTTTTTCCGCAGCACGGTGGTCGATTCGCGCAGGATCAGTTCGACGAGGCGCGGATCTTTATCGGTTTCCTGCGCGAGCGCGATCGCTTCCGGCGACGGCGTGATCGTCGCGAGCGCCAGCTGCCGTCCCTCGGATTTCGAGACGATTTTCTGCGCGATCACGAGGATGTCGCCGGGTTCGAGCCGTAGCTGTTGCGCGGTCAGCGCCGCCAGAATCAGCGTCGGCAGATCGTCGCCGCTGCGCACCATCGGCATGCCCGAGATCGCCGTGAACGTCAGCGCGACCACGTCGTCAATGATCGCTTTGGCCGACGATCTTGATACCCGAGTGCGAGATCGAGTGGCGTCGGTTGATCTGGATCAGGATCGAGGTCAGCGCTTCGGCGGCCGCCGAATTCTCGATGGGCCCCGCGTGCCAACCGGACATGCCCGCTTCCTCGACGAGTGCGACGACCGTGTCGCGCGCTTCTTTGCTGTTGCCCGCGACGAGCACGTCGCATTCGATCTTGACGCCCTGTTGGAGCAGGTGTGCCGCGACGTTCTGGAATGCGGTGACGACCTTGACGCCGTCGCCGAGGAAATTCTGTGCGCGTTTGCCGGCCGAGCCTTCCGGCGGCAGTTGCACGGTGCCGACCTTCGGCGGAATCAACGGCACGGTGACGTCGATCAGAATTTTGCCTTCGAGACCGGCGCGCACCGATTCAAGCGTCGACAGCTGATGCTCGAACGGCACCGTCAACACGACGACGTCACCGGCGGCGGCCGCCGCCGAATTCTCCATCGCGCGCGCCTTCGTCTGCGGGCTCAACTTCTTCAACTCCGCAACCGCAGCGTCGGCTTTCTGCTGCGTACGCGAGCCGATGACGATCTCGTGCCCGGCCTTCGCCCAGCGAATGGCGAGTCCGGTACCGAGATCGCCGGTGCCGCCGAGTATCGCGATCGTTTGTTTGGCCATGGCTGTCCTCCGAGTGAAGCGCGGATTCTAGCCTGTCCGGAGAGAAGAGGAGGCGCTTGGTCTGCTTGACCCGTCAGCGGAATGCTGTTGCTATCCGTGACCCCACGAACCTCACCCCACAAAGCTTAGGACATCACGATGCGCATCGGCATGATCATTGGCACGGACGGCAATCGCACCGTCGACGACCTCGTCAAGACGGCGCAGCGCATGGAAGCGTTGAAATTCGACAGTGTCTGGATGGCGCAGATGATGTCTTACGACGCGATCGGTGCGCTGTCGATCATCGGGCATGCGACGCAGCGCATCGGGCTCGGTACCGCCGTGGTGCCGACCTACCCGCGGCATCCGACCGCGCTCGCGTCACAGGCGCTCACCGCCGCATCGGCGAGCAACAATCGCTTTTCGCTCGGGATTGGGCTTTCGCACCAGATCGTCATCGAGGGCATGTTGGGCTTTTCGTACGCAAAACCGGCGGCGCACATGCGCGAATACCTCGAAGTGCTCGGTCCGCTGCTGCGCGGCGAGGCGGTACAGCACGACGGCGCCGAATATCACGTGCACGGTGTAGCGATCAACGTGGCCGGCGCCAAACGCCCGCCGCTGTTGGTTGCCGCGCTGGGTCCGGCGATGCTGAAACTCACCGGCGAACTCGCCGACGGCACGATCACGTGGATGGTCGGACCAAAAACGATGGAAGGGCACATCATCCCGGCGCTGACGGCTGCCGCGAGGGGCGCCGGCAAGCCCGCGCCGATCGTCGTCGGCGGCTTCCCGGTCGTGCTGACCAACAAGCCGGATGAGGCGCGGGCCGCGATCGCACAACAGCTGACGATCTACGGTCAATTGCCATCGTATCGCGCGATGCTCGATCGTGAAGGCGTCAAAGGTCCGGCGGACATCGCGCTCGCCGGCGACGAAAACTACCTGCGCGGCGCGATCGACCGGCTGCGCAACATCGGTGTGACGGATTTCAACGTCGCGATCGCGGGGGCGGACGCGGCAACCGCCGATCGCACATTGCAGTTCCTTGCGAGCTTGAAAGGCTGAGCGTAGCTGCCGGACGCGATCACGCCTCGCGGGGCACGCTGCGGCGCGTGCTTCGATAGCTCGGGTCGATCAGCCGCCGCGGGTGAACACCGTCGACGTAGCCCATGAAGCCGGGTTCGACGATGCTATACCCGAGCAGGCTCTGCACGCGTTCGCTGTACTGCGCTGCAACGTTCGGCGGGACCGCGAGCACCATGTTTTCGATTTGGCGCAGCCACGGCGCGCAGTATTGCGGCGTGATCGCGAGACGCACGCCGCTGCTGCGATTCGCGCCGCCACGATGCACCAGGTTTCCCGCGAACAGCAGCACCGATCCGCGCGGC
>CAYUMA010000096.1:0-2624 GCA_964445675.1 uncultured Pseudomonadales bacterium
TGGGTGGCGGAGGAGCTGGCCAAAGACTGGCACGTGATCGCGCCGGATCTGCGCGGCCATGGCGACTCGGAGTGGCTGAAAGGCGGCGGCTACAACCAACTCGACTACGTCTACGACATCGCGCAGTTGCTCAATCAGACCAAGATGACGCCGGTGACGATCATCGGGCACTCACTCGGCGGCTCGATCTCGTTGACGTATTCCGGCCTGTATCCGGAGACGGTCACCAAACTCGTCGCGATCGAAGGCATGGGGCCGCCGCCGCAGATGATGAAAATGTTGACCGAACAGCCGACGCACGCACGGATTCATGAGTGGATCAACGGGCTGCGCAAGGTCGCCGGGCGCACGCCGCGCCGCTACGCGTCGCTCGAAGAAGCGTTCCAGCGCATGCAGGAGGAGAACCCGCATCTGTCGGCCGAAAAGGCTCGCCATCTGACGATTCACGGCAGCAACCAGAATGAAGACGGCACGTACAGCTGGAAGTTCGACAACTACGTGCGCACGTTTTTTCCGATCGGCCTGACGCCGAAGCAGAGCAACGAAATCCACGGCCGCATCGAGTGTCCGACGCTGCTGATTCGCGGCACCGAGTCGTGGGCATCGGATCCGGAGAAGGATGGCCGCGCGCAGCGCTTCAAGAACGTGCGTGTCGCGAATATCGAAGGCGCCGGCCATTGGGTCCATCACGACCAGCTCGACGAATTCATGCAGGTCGTGCGCACATTTCTCGCGCAGTGAACGAGCGCACCACACTCGTCGAGGAGCTCCACCGCCTCCCGTGCAGCGGCGTGATTGCGGTGACGGGCGGCGGAGCACTTCTGTTGGCGGATCTGCTGACGGTGTCCGGCGCGTCCGCAACGGTACTCGAAGCGCGCGTCCCTTACGCGCCGGCGGCGCTCGAGAGCTTCATCGGCGCCACACCCACCCACGCTTGCAGCGTCGAGACCGCGTGCGACATCGCGATGGCCGCGTGGACGCGCGCGCTCGCGTTGGATGGCGCGCAGCCGCAACACCGCTTCGGTTTGGGCTGCACGGCGAGCCTCGCGACGACGGCGCGCAAGCGCGGCGCGCATCGCGTACACATCGCGCTGCAGACACTCGCCGAGACGCGCGTGTGGTCGTTGACGCTGAGCAAGGGTGCGCGCCATCGCTTGGCCGAAGAACGACTCGTCGCGGATCTCGCACTGACGGCGCTCGCCGACACGTTCGGCATCGACGCTTCGCTGGATCTGGACCTGCGTGACGGGGAATCGGTTGCCGCGGAGCGCGCAGCCGCACCACCGCAATGGGGCAACATCCTGCTCGGCCGCGAACGCGCCGTTCTCGTCAATCAAGAGGTCGTCAATCAAAAGGCGGTCAATCAGAACGCGGCCCCGGTCGTGCTGTTTCCCGGCGCATTCAACCCGTTGCACGCCGGCCACCTGGCGATGGCGCGACACGCGGCAAAGGTGTTCGGCGCACCGGTCGCGTTCGAAATCTGCGCCAACAATGTCGATAAGCCGCAATTGAACTACCTCGCGCTGCGCCAGCGCATCAGCCAGTTCGACGCTGCGACGCCGATATGGATCACGAACACGGCGACATTCGTCGAAAAAGCCCGGCAGTTTCCCGGCGTCGGCTTTGTCGTCGGCATCGACACGCTGCAACGCATCGCCGACGCGAGATACTACGGTGACGATCCGGCGCGCCTCGCTAGAGCCGTTGGCGAGATCGTCGACTTGGGGTGTCGGTTCCTCGTATTCGGTCGCAACGTGGGCAACCAGTTCGTCACGGTCGACGACGTCGTGCTGCCCGCCGCATTGCGCGCGCTGTGCACCGCCGTTCCCGAAGCCGAATTTCGCGACGACATCTCATCGACACATCTGCGCAAGCAGACCACCCGCGGTTTTTTGTAGGAGCGATCTATTGTGGGAGGAACTCCCCTCCAGATCGCGATGGTCGATGCCGAGATCGCGATTTGGAAATCGCTCCTACTCGAGATCTTCCAAGCGCTTCGGCCACGACGACTTCAGCAAACGCGACAATGAGCGGTCCGCGAGCAGTCGGCCCGCGGTCTGACATTTTGCGCAGTAGTTGCTCTCGTTTTCCGCGTACACGATGCGTTGCACCGGCGCGCCGCAGACCGGACATGGTTTGCGGTATTTTCCGTGCACCGCCATCGCGTCGTGGAAGGCCGTTACGTTGCGCGGAAACTCGGCGCCTGCTTCCTCGCGCAGCCGCCCCGTCCACTCGACCAGAACGTCGTTGCACGCGCCGTGCAGCGAACGCACCTCGTCGTCGCTCAATGCACTGCCTTTTTTGAATGGCGACAGACGAGCGCGCAGCAGGATCTCGTCCGAGTACGCATTGCCGACGCCGGCGAAAACGTGCTGATCCGTCAACGCGCGCTTCAACGTGTGGTTGGAAGCTTGCAACCGAGCCCCAAACTCGGCGAGCGATGCACCCAGAACTTCGAGTCCGCCCGGATCGAGCGCGGCCAACGCGGCGGCGCCCGCCACCAGTTTCAGTGAGGCGCGGCGCTTTTTGCTCGCTTCGGTGAAGATCAACGTGCCGCTCGAGAAGTCCAGCGCCGCGAGACCGACGCGCTTCGGGATCGGTGCACCGGCGCGCTCCCAGCGCAA
>CAYUMA010000097.1:0-9555 GCA_964445675.1 uncultured Pseudomonadales bacterium
GCGAATACGCGCTCGTCCGCCAGCGAAATGCGCGCCGTCACCGGGTGCGTCGTATCGGACATGCCATCGCTGCACGCAGTGTGATTCAGGAACGCGACGACATCGCCACTCTGCCCGGTCGTTGGCTTGCCGCGCCACACATATTCGTTCAGTGGATCGAGTCGTGTTTCGCGACCTACATAGTCGACGCTCGGTTCATCCGGCGTTGCAAAGCGCGCCTTACCGGGTTCGTTCAGATGCAGGCTCCACGACGGCTCGTTGCCGAAGCAGATCATCGGCGGCGAAGCAGCCGCCGCATGCGCCGACTGGACAATGAGCATCAGCGTCAATGCGGCGCAGACACATCCGCTGGTTCGAAGCAATTCGAGTCGCATGCACGTTCCCCTCAGCTTTCAAAGTCGCGCGAACCTATCAGACCCGTTAGCAACAGTGCAAACGCGAATGGCCGCCGGTTGCATAGCCCCGATACATCAATGAAGATGGCGCAAACTCGTAGGAAGTTGCGCGTGAACCCGATGACTCCGGCACAGCGAATCAACAATTCGCTTCAGGCCAAGACTGCGCTCGTCTTCGCAGCAATCGTACTTCTTACCTCCTGCGGGCGATCAGAAGAGGCAGCGGCGCCGGAGGTCCGACCCGTTCGCGTCGTGACGATCGCCGCGCGTGCCGCCGGCGACGTTGTTGCGCTGACCGGTACGGTGCAGGCACAGACGGAGATCAATCTGTCGTTCCGGATCGACGGCCGGATGCTCGAGCGGCTCGCCAACGTCGGCGACAACGTAACGCCCGGCAAGCTCGTCGCGCGGCTCGATTCGCAGAACGAAGAGAGCAGCCTGCAGGCAGCGCGTGCGCAACTCTCCGCGGCGCGCGCCCAACTCGACGAGGCGGCCAACAATTTCACGCGGTTTCGCGATCTGGTGGCCGAGAATGCAGTGTCGCGCGCGTCGTTCGAGCAAGCCGAGGCGCGCTTGAAGGCGGTGCAGTCGCAAGTCGAATCGGCGCAGACGCAGGTCACGCTGGCGGAGAACCGCCTGAGCTACACGCGGCTCGTGTCCGATGTCGCCGGCGTCGTTACGGCGCAGGGCGCAGAACCCGGCGAAGTCGTCGGCGCCGGACGCATGATCGTGCAGGTCGCGCGCGAAGGCGGCCGCGATGCCGTGTTCGACGTGCCGGCGCGGATGAAGGATGCGACCGAATCGAAGCCGTCCATCACCGTTGTATTGACGTCTGATCCCCGAATCACCACGACGGGCACCGTGCGCGAAGTGTCGCCGCGCGCCGATCCGGTCACCGGCACGTTTCGCGTCAGGGTCGCGCTGAAGGATCCGCCCGCCGCGATGCGCCTCGGCGCAACCGTCACCGGTCGCATTACGCTGACCAAGTCGGTGGTCATCGAAATTCCGCCGGCCGCTGTGATCCGCACCGACCGGCAGGCGGCGGTGTGGGTGGTCGATGCGTCCGGTGCGGTCAGCGCGCGCAACATCGAAATCAGCACCTCCGATCCGGTCAGGGTCGAGGTCGCCGCCGGCCTGAACCCGGGTGACGTGGTCGTGACCGCGGGCGTGCAGGCGCTGCGCCCCGGACAGAAGGTGCGCCCGCTCGAGACTGATCGGTGATCGGTCCGAACCTGTCGCAGTGGGCGCTCGAGCGGCGTTCGCTGATCATTTTCCTGATGATCGTCGCGGTCGTTGCCGGCGCGCTTTCGTTCTCGCGCCTCGGCCGCGGCGAAGACCCGGCATTCACGTTCCGCACCATGGTCGTCGCCGCGGCGTGGCCCGGCGCGACCGTCGACGAAACGCTCAAGCAGGTCACCGAGCGGCTGGAACGCACGCTGCAGGAAACCAACCACCTCGATCGGGTGCGCAGCTACACGACGGCCGGCCAGACAACGATCTTCGTCGACCTGCTGACGTCGACCCCGCCGGCCGAGGTACCCGATGTCTGGTACCAGGTGCGCAAAAACATCGGCGACATGCGCCAGACGCTGCCGAACGGCGTGGTCGGCCCGTTCTTCAACGACGATTTCGGCGATACGTACGGGATCATTTACGCCTTCACGGCGGACGGCTTCACGTTCCGGGAACTGCGCGACTACGTCGAAGCCGCGCGTTCGCGGCTGCTGCTGCTGCCGGACGTGTCGAAGATCGAACTGCTCGGTCAGCAGGACGAACAGATCTTCATCGAATTCTCCACCGAGCGGCTGGCCGGCATGCAGCTCGACTACGCGGCAATCCTCGCGACGCTGCAGGCACAGAACCTGATACGACCAGCGGGTGTGATCCAGACCGAACAGGAGCGGGTATTCCTGCGCGTCACCGGCGCGTTCGACAACGAGGCCGACGTCGCGAACGTCAACTTCGTGTCGGGCGACCGGATCTTCCGGCTCGGCGATATCGCAACAGTGCGGCGCGGGTTTGTCGACCCGCCGCAGCCGATGTTCAGAGTCAACGGCAAGCCCGCGATCGGCCTTGCGGTGGCGATGCGCGACTCCGGCGACATCCTCGCGCTCGGCGACAACATCCGCGCCGAAATGGCCGATATCACAGCGAATCTGCCGCTCGGCATCGAGCCGGTGGTGGTGGCCGACCAGGCCGCCACGGTAGACGAAGCGATCAACGAGTTCCTGACCTCGTTGTGGCAGGCGATCGTCATCATCCTCGTGTGCAGCTTCGCAAGCCTCGGCGTGCGGCCGGGCGCGGTCGTTGCGCTCGCGATTCCGCTGACGCTCGCGATCGTGTTCGCGGTCATGGCCGTCACGCACACCGACCTGCACCGCATTTCGCTCGGCGCATTGATCATCGCGCTGGCGCTGCTCGTCGACGACGCGATGACGACGGTGGACGCAATGATCCGCCGGCTCGCCGCCGGGGACACGAAAGACGAGGCCGCGACGTTCGCGTATCGCACGCTGGCGGCACCGATGCTGATCGGCACGCTCGTCACCATCTCGAGCTTCGTGCCGATCGGGTTCGCACGCAGTTCCGCTGGCGAATACACCTTCGCGATCTTTTCGGTCGTCGCGATGGCGCTGATCGCGTCGTGGCTGGTGGCCGTCGTGTTTGCACCGATCCTCGGCAAGGCGATCCTGAAGGCACCGAAGACGGATGCGGCGCCCAAACCCAGCAAGGTGATCGACGCCTACAGCGCGTTTCTGCGCGCTGCGATCCGCGCGAAATGGCTGACGATCGGCGTAACGATCGCCGTGTTTGTCGGCGCGATCCTACTGCTGCAATTCGTGCCGCGGCAGTTCTTCCCCGCGTCGGATCGGCCCGAGCTCACGGTGGATCTGACGCTGCGGCAGAACGCCTCGATCTACGCGACGCAGGCGCAGACCGAGCGACTCGAAGCGATCCTGCAGGCCGACCCCGACGTCGATCACTTCAGTAGTTATGTAGGGCGCGGCGCGATCCGCTTCATCCTGACGTTGAACGTGCAACTCGCGAATCCGTTCTTCGCCCAGTTCGTGATCGTCGCGAAGGACCTCGAGGCGCGCGAACGCCTGCAGCAGAAACTCGAGCAGACACTGGCCGATCAGTTCCCGGAGGTGATTGCGCGCGTCTCGCCGCTCGAACTCGGACCGCCGGTTGGCTGGCCATTGCAGTATCGCGTGTCCGGTCCCGACAAAGACGAGGTCCGCAACATCGCCCTCGACTTCGCAACCTTGCTCGCATCGGACCCGCGGACGCGTCACGTGCACTTCGACTGGATGGAGCCCGCGCGCCAGCTGCGCATCAACGTGGACCAGGACGAGGCGCGCCGGCTCGGCGTCAGTTCGCGTGCGCTCGCGGCGGTGTTGAACGCGGCCATCACCGGCACCGCCGTGACGCAGTTGCGCGACGACATCTATCTCGTCAGCGTCGTCGTACGCGCCACCGATTCCGAGCGCGCGTCGTTCGAGACCCTGAGCGCCCTGCAGGTACCCACGCCGAGCGGGCGCATGGTGCCGCTGCAGCAGTTTGCGACGTTCTCCGAAGAGCAGGAGTTCCCGCTGGTGTGGCGCCGCGACCGCGTTCCCACGCTGACCGTGCGCGCCGATGTCGTCCCCGGCGCAATGCCCGACTCGGTGGTGACGGCGCTGGCACCGAAAATTGCCGAGTTCGATGCGAAGCTCGCAAACGCGTATCACGTGGCAACCGGGGGCATGTACGAGGAAAGCGCAACATCGAGCGCGTCGGTGTTTGCCGTCTTACCGCTGATGATCGTGCTGATGCTGTCGATCATGATGCTGATGCTGCTCAGCTTCCGGCGCCTCGCGATGGTGGTCACCCTGCTGCCGCTAGGCTTGATCGGCGTCGTGCTGGCGTTGCTGATGTTCAATCGGCCGCTCGGGTTCGTCGCGATCCTCGGCATCCTCGCGCTGATCGGCATGATCGCGAAGAACGCGGTGATCCTCGTCGTGCAGATCGACACGGACCGAGCCGAAGGCAAGAGCGTCATCGACGCGGTGATGGCGGCCGCTACGTCGCGGATGCGACCGCTCATGCTGGCGGCGATTTCGACGGTGCTCGGCATGATTCCGATCGCACCGACCGTGTTCTGGGGACCGATGGCCTTTGCGATCATGGGCGGCCTGCTGGTCGCCACGCTGTTGACGTTGGTTCTGCTGCCGGTGCTGTACGTCACCGTATTTGGCAATGAACCCGGCGCTGCGGCCGCGCAGCCCGGCTGAGGCATGGTCGATGGCAGGCGACCGCGCGCAAGACCCCGGATCGGCACCGTCGAACGCGAGCAGCAGCGCGCCGCTGGAACTCGAACTGCACGTTGCGCGCCTGGCGCAACTGTTCAACGCGATGGACCCTGCGCCATTTCGCGAACGCGACCTTGATCCAAACGCGGTCACTTACGTCGTCGACTGGGGCCGCGAAACTTCAGCCGCGCAAACGCTCGGTCTCGTGGTACACCTTGGCGCTGAAGACGCCACCGCCGATAAGGCTGCGTATCTGCGTGAAGCGGTCCAGACCTATTTCGCGCAGCGCGCGCTGGTCTCGCGGCAGCAGTTGCGGCAGCTGTTCCGCGTCGGCCGCATCAGCCTCGTGATCGGCGTCGCGTTCCTCGCGGCGGCGATGGCGATCGGCGACTTCATCGCGGGCATCGTCAGCAAAGAAGGCTACAACTCGATCATCCAGGAGAGCTTCATCATCGGCGGCTGGGTCGCGCTGTGGCGGCCGATCGAGATCTTTCTGTACGACTGGTGGCCGATTCGTGCCGAAGCGCGGCTATTCGACCGGTTGAGCGGCATGGGTGTGCGTTTGGTGAACGCCGCGCCGAACGGATCTGCCCGGTGAACGCGGAAACGCCATCGTCAGCCACGGCATGGTCGCGCGGCGCCTGCTATTTCTCGCTGTGGGTGATCCTGATGCCGAGCGCCAAGCCTGGCGATCTGCTGGTCGGCGCGTTTGTGGCGGCCGCCGCGACGTGGGTGAGTCTGCGCCTGCTGCCGCCGTCCGCCGGGCACTTGCGCTTGCGCGCGCTGCTTGCGTTTGCGCCGCATTTCTTATGGGAATCGGTCCGCGCCGGTATCGATGTCGCCCGCCGCGTCCTGTCACCGGACATGCGGCTGCGACCGGGATTCGTCGCTTGCCCGCTGGCGTTTCCGCCGGGCCTCGCGCGCAACACGTTCGCGACGATCACGAGCCTCTGGCCGGGTTCCGTTCCCGCCGGCGACGATGACGGTGTGCTCGCAGTGCATTGCCTCGACACCACGCAGCCGGTGATCGAGCAGTTGTGCGCCGAAGAGCGCGTGCTCGCGAGAGCGCTCATAGCGGGGGAACAGCACGCGCCAGTAGAGCGCGTGCTCGCGAGAGCGCTCGTAGCGGGACAACCACATGAGTGAATTCCTGCTCGCGGCGGCGGGCGCGGTGTTGCTGCTGGTCGGCGTCGGACTCGTCCGCATTCTGCGTGGGCCCAGCAACGTCGACCGTATGATGGCGGCACAACTGTTCGGCACCGGCGGCATCGCGACGGTGTTGTTGCTCGGTGCGGCAACCGGTGCTGCCGCGGCAGTCGACGTTGCGTTGACACTCGCGCTACTCGCCGCATTCGCATCGTTTGCATTCGTCAAAGCGGCACCCGGAGACAACGAGCCGTGAGCATCGTGCTCGACTGGATCACGATCGTCGCCGTCACGGCCGGTGTGTTCTTCTTTCTTGCGGGCACTGCCGGTCTGCTGCGATTTCCCGATGCGGTCACGCGCCTGCACGCGCTGACCAAGGCCGACAACCTGGGCCTCGGACTCGTGGCGCTCGGCTTGATCGCGCGAGCGCACAGCGCGGCCGTGGTGTTCGAGCTGCTCGTCATCTGGGTACTCGTGGTGTTGTCCGGCTCGACGGCGGCGCAGTTGATTGCACGTGCGCAACGACGTGGAGATGCGCAGCCATGATCGACACGCTGAACGAGGTTGTGAACGCCGGCATCGCGCTGCTGATTCTCGTGCTCGGCGTCTGGGCAGTGGTCGCGCGCGACGCGTTCGCCGCGGCGGTCGGCTTCATCGCGTTCGGTTTGTCGCTGACACTCGCGTGGCTGCAGCTGCACGGTATCGACGTTGCATTGACGGAAGCTGCGATCGGCGGCGGCCTGACCGGTGCGCTTTTGATCTTCGCCGTCGCGCGGCTGCGCACGACGCAGGCCCTGGCCGCCGCTGAACGTCCCAGCGCGATGACGCGGATCATCGCAGCGGTCATCGCCGCTGCGATCACGCTCGCGCTGATGTTCTGCGTGCTCGCGCTGCCCGATCCGGCGCCGACGCTGGCGCCCGATGTGGTCGCGAACATCTCCTCGACCGGCGTTGGCAATCCGATCACCGCGGTGCTGCTGGCGTTCCGCGCAATGGATACGCTGCTCGAAGCGATCGTGCTGGTGTTCGCGCTCATCGGCGTGTGGTCGCTCGCGCCGGACGACGTCTGGGGCGGCCGTCCCGGGATCCGTCAGCATGCCGACCCGAACGGCATCCTCGCCTACGCCGCCCGGATCCTGCCGCCGATCGGCATCGTCGTCGGCGCATACATCTTCTGGGTCGGCGCCGACCATCCGGGCGGCAAGTTCCAAGGCGCCACGCTCATCGCGTCGATGTGGTTGCTCGTCATCATGGCCGGTCTCGTCGATACGCCGCCGGTCGGCCGCAGGTGGGTGCGTGTCATCGCCGCAGCGGGGCCGCTGGTATTCATCGCGATCGGGCTTGTCGGCGTTCCCACCGCGGGTGCGTTTCTGGCGTATCCGCGCGGCTACGCCAAGCTGCTGATCGTCATCATTGAACTCGCGCTGCTGCCGACGCTGGCGCTGGTGCTCGCGCTGCTGGTTGCCGGCGCACCGAAGCGGAGCGCCCAGCGGTGAGCGCCTCGACGCTGTTCGGCATGTGCGCCGCGCTGCTGATCGGCGCCGGCGTATACGGTCTCATCGTCAATGCGCATCCGCTGCGCAAGATCCTCGCGTTCAACGTGATCGGCAGCGGCGTGTTTTTGCTGTTCGGCGCCATCGCACACAGAGGCGCGGCCGCGGGCCTCGGCGGTGATCCCGTGCCGCAGGCGTTGCTGATTACCGGCATCGTCGTTGCATTCTCCGCGACGGCGCTCGCGGTCGCGCTGCTGCTGCGGCTTTTCGATGCGTCGGGTTCCGTCTCGCTTGCCGATACGCCCCCGAACACGCCTGTCAGCGCCGATGGCCCCGCCGGGGAGTAGCGGACGGTGACACCGGCGGACACGACAACACCCGGCGGTCTACTGCTCGCGGGCGCGGTACTGGTTCCGTTCATCGGTGTTCTGACCGGGATGGTGCTTGGCGGCCGCAACGTCGAACGCATCGCGCTGGCGACGCTCGTCGTGGGTCTCGCGATCTCGGTCGGCGTTGCCGCTGCAGCGATTCAATCCGACGCCACCGTGGTCTACCTGTTGGGGGGCTGGGCACCCCCGCTCGGCATCGCGCTGCGCGCTGACGGCCTGTCAGTCGTCATGATGCTCGCCGTCGCCGTCGTGATCTGCGGGATCGGCATTTACGCGCGCGCCGATTTCGGAATGCCCAACGGCACTTCCGAGGCGCGCGCACCGTACACGTTCTGGCTTCTGCTGCTTGCGGTGTGGGGCGCTCTCAACCTCGTCTTCGTCAGCGGCGATCTGTTCACGCTGTACGTCGCGCTCGAGTTGCTGACATTCGCCGGAGTGCCGCTGGTCTGTCTCGACGGGCGCGCCGAAACGCTGCGCGCGGCGCTGCGGTATCTGTTGTTCGCACTGTTCGGCTCCCTGCTCTACCTGCTCGGCGCGGTGCTGCTTTATGGCGCGTACGGCACGCTGGACATCGCGCTGCTCGGCGCCGCAGTGCATCCGGGCGGGGTGGCGTTGGCGGCGCTGGCGTTGATGACGGTCGGGCTGCTCGCGAAGACCGCGCTGTTTCCGCTGCACATCTGGCTGCCGCCCGCTCACGCGGGCGCGCCGGCCGCGGCGAGCGCGATTCTTTCGGCGCTGGTCGTGAAGGGTTCGTGGTTCCTGGTGATCAGGCTGTGGCTCGACGCGATGCCGGGCGCCGTCACGCTGCCATCGGCGCAGTTACTCGGCACGCTCGGCGCGGCGGCGATTTTCGTCGGCAACGTCGTCGCGTTGCGCCAGGCGCGCCTCAAGCTGCTGATCGCGTATTCGACCGTCGCGCAGATCGGCTATCTGTTCCTGATGTTCCCGCTCGTCGTTGGACTCGAGGCCGCACAACTGAACAGCGGATCGGCGCTGACCGGCGGCATGCTGCAGGCGATCTCGCATGCCACGGCGAAGGCCGCGATGTTCATGGCCGCGGGACTCGTCTACAAAACACTCGGCCACGACCGCATCGCGGATCTGCGCGGTGTTGGCGGGGTCTTGCCGATGACCGTCGTCGCGTTCGCACTCGCCGGCGCGTCGCTGATCGGCCTGCCGCCGTCGGGCGGTTTCTTGGCGAAGTGGTTGTTGTTGTCGGCCGCCATTGCAACGGCGCAGTGGTGGTGGGCGGTCGCGATGCTCATCGGCGGGCTGCTGACGAGCGCGTATGTGTTCATCGTGGTGGTTCGCGCCATGGCACCGGCCGACGCCGGTTGGACGCCGGCGTCGAGCGTACCGAAGTATCAACAACGGGCAGTGCTGGGACTCGCGCTGTTTTCATTTCTGCTCGGATTTGCGGCGCTGCTGCCGGTCGACATCGTGCAGATCGGACGCGCCGGGGTGTCGCCGTGACGACACGAACGCACCGACATTCAAATATTCAGCGGTGCGATCCGCGTGCCGTCCATGCTGAGGTTCCCCATCAAGCCGGCGTTCGTGAGCACGAAGCCGATGACGGGTTGCTGCGCACTGCGGCTGTCGATCTGCGCGTTGGCGCCGACATTGATCACGGTAACGGACGCGTCCGCTCCGATCGTCCAACCCGAACTCGATTCGAATCGCGTCAGCGCCTCTTCGACCATGAACATATAGAACACCGATTTGGTGCGGGCGCCGGCGAGCAGACCGATGGAGGCGGCCGTCATGGTGAAGTTCCCGACCGTAACGCCGTTCTTCTGCAGCGCGCCCACGCCATGGCTTCCCCCGATCATGAACCCGG